>JAAKFP010000146.1 GCA_011065005.1 Chlamydiota bacterium
GGCCCACAACCGCTTACAATGGAGGGCCCCTTCACCGTATGGGAATGTGACCCTCCATTGTAAGCGGTTATGAACCAAAATCTTGCACTTATAGATCATTTTCAACTGCGTTTTCTAGGTTAATTTTTTCGCATATCCTTCACTTCCTTCGTGTTCTTCGCGTTCATAGGGGGTGAAGGGTTGCGTTTTAGGACTTGGATTTTAAATGAAACAAGTATTAACCTCAAGATCTGAAGTAGCTACTCAACCCTCGACTGAATAACCGCGAAGGTCGCGGTAATTAAGCAAGGGTCTGAACGCTTACAGCCTGAGAAAATGGAGAAAAAAATTCGGAGAAGAAACGTCATGGCAGAAGAGAAAACACCAATCACTGTCGCGGAAGGGGATGGGATCGGCCCAGAGATCATGAGCGCAACCTTACACATTTTAAGGGAGTCTGGCGCTAAGTTGGAAATCCATAAAGTGGAAATTGGAGAAAAAGTTTACCTGCAGGGGCATTCCACCGGGATAGAGCCCTCGACCTGGGATACTATTCGAAACACGAAAGCCTTTCTCAAAGCTCCGATTACTACCCCACAAGGTGGTGGGTTTAAAAGTTTAAATGTTACGATTCGAACAAATATGGGACTCTTCGCCAATGTACGCCCTTCTGTGTCATATTATCCCTTCGTTCGAACAAAACATCCCGACATGGACATCGTCATCGTTCGAGAAAATGAAGAAGATTTGTATACCGGCATTGAGTATCGGCAAACTCCCGAAACCTTCCACGCCTTGAAAATCATCACCCGCCCAGGTTGTGAAAAAATCGTCCGCTATGCTTTCGATTATGCTCGTGCAAACGAAAGAAAAAAGGTAACCTGCTTCACCAAAGACAATATCCTCAAACTTTCTGATGGCCTCTTTCATAAGGTCTTTGATGAAATCGCTAAACAATATCCCGATATTGAAAACGAACATTGGATTATCGACATCGGAGCAGCAAAAATGGCAGACACACCAGAGAACTTTGATGTGATCGTTTTGCCAAACCTGTATGGGGATATCCTATCCGATGTTGCAGCACAAATCGCGGGATCTGTCGGGCTAGCAGGATCGGCAAATATTGGAAAAAATAGCGCCATGTTTGAAGCGATCCACGGCTCAGCCCCACGCCGTGCAGGCCAGAACCTAGCAAATCCCTCAGGATTACTTTTGGGGTCGATTCTCATGCTGGCACACATTGGACAACCCGAAGCGGCTTCTCGTATTCATAATGCCTGGCTGAAAACTATTGAAGACGGCATACACACTTACGACATTTTCAAAGAAGATGTCTCAAAGAAAAAAGTTGGTACAAAGGAATTTGCTCAAGCTGTCGTCGAAAGGCTAGGACAAAAGCCTGAAACCCTAAAAGAAATTCACTACAAACGACTAGAACAGGTGTCAAATGCTACAAGTGAAATCCTAAAACAAGAACGAAAAAGAAAAAAAGAGATCGTTGGCGTAGATGTTTTTGTTGAAATAAACGGAGACCACGACGCCCTGCAAGAACAACTCTCCCACCTTGGCGATCAAGAGATGCAATTGACGATGATCGCCGATCGCGGTGCAACAGTTTGGCCACAAAAAATGCCCGAAGCTACATTGACAGACACCTGGCGCTGTCGTTACATGGCCAAACAAAAAGGAGATACTATTACAAGAAAAGATATCGCTGCCCTTCTTCAACAATTTGCCGATGAAGGAATTCCCTTCGTGCAAATGGAGACCCTCTGCAACTTCGACGGTCAACCTGGGTATACCGTCGCACAGTACGAGCAGTAAACGAGAGGGAAAATAAAACACAGAGAACCAGAGACACAGAGAAAAAAGAGAAATACAAGAGTTATCACGACCAACAAGTCGGCGCGCTCCCAAATTTATTAAACGTCGGAGCCTTCGATTTCTACGAGCTCTTCGTGGTAGAATTGGCGTTCGTCAAGTTCCCCTTCCTGCTTCGCAATATATACAGCAACAACGGAATCTCCGAGAACATTGAGTACCGTTGACCCCATTTCACGAATCCGATCAATACCGGCAAGAAGACCAAGGCCTTCAATCGGCAGCCCTACAGAAGTGAATGCCACCGAAAGCATGATAAAGCCGGAGCCAGGTATCCCTGCTGCACCGACCGCAGATAGTGTCGCTGTGACCACAATCGTAATGATGCTATGCCAATCTAGATCAATACCATAGGCTTGAGCGATAAAGATCACGCTCATACCTTGAAAGATGGCGGCGCCGTTCATATTCACTGTGGAGCCTAGAGGAAGAACGAAACTTGAAATATTTTTTGAAACACCAAGGTTCTCTTGAACGCAATGCATCGAAACTGGCAAAGTAGCGGAACTGCTTGCGGTGGAAAAGGCAAACATAATCGCATCCCCCATCCCTCTGAAAAATGGCCAGGGGTGTAGTTTTGCGAAGAACCACAGCAGACCGCAAAAGACTACTAGAATATGAATAAAGCATGCCGCGTAAAATGTAAGAAGAAACTTCAATAAAGGAATCAGAATTTTAATCCCAAACTTCCCCGAAACGGAAGCCATAATAGCAAAAACTCCGATAGGAGAAAACTCCATCACTATAGAGGTAAGGCGATACATCACATCCGCGAGAGACTCCAAAAACTCAAGGAGCGGCCTCCCTTTTTCCCCCGCAAAGTTGATCGAAATCCCCAGAAATATAGCAAAAACGATGATTTGTAACATATTTCTTTCAGCAAGAGAACGAACGGGATTCTCGGGAATCACAGACAAGATAATATGTCCTAAACTTGGTGACTTTTGGACAACAATCTCCCCTGTTCGGATCAGATTCAAGCCAGATCCCGGCTCAAAAATTTTGGCAATGAAGAGCCCGATAGTAATCGCCAACACTGTTGTGATCAAATACAGGAGCAAAGTTTTCAAACCGACCCGCCCAAGCTTTTGGGGATCGTGAATGCTCGTAATGCCTACTGTCATAGAAGACAGAACCAGCAAAACGATAATCATATTGATTAACCTTAAAAAAATATCCCCTATTGGCTTTAAAACCTCAGCACTTTCCCCGAAGACTAATCCGATAACAATACCGAGGACGAGTGCTATTAAGATTTTCACCCAAAGTTTCATTCGCAGTCTCCTAACATTCTCTCGATTATACTATAATATTCGTTAACTTGGTTTCTTTTGCGTTCTTTTTTCCAAATCCAGCTTTACTTTACCAAGAAAATTTTCCCAACTCTCTTGACCCTCAGTGACCTGAAGATGAATTTTGACCCACACAACCGGGAGGGGATTTTCCGGCATTTCGGGAAGTTTAACTTTATCCTTTTCGGTACAGACTAACATTTCTGCACCAAGAGATTTATATTTAGTAGCTAATTGCGCAATCTGCTCGGGACAATAGACATGGTGATCCGGAAATATTTCCTGCCCTACAGCCTGCGCACCTAAATTTCTTACCGTCTCAAAAAAGCGCTCTGGCTGCGCAATGCCACAAAAAACACCTACTTTCTTCTCGTTCAGTGTGTTCACTTCATTGCCATATAAGTCATAAAGCTGCACCGTCCCAAGGCAAGTACCTACTATAGGGGCCGAAGAATACTGCCGAACCCGCAATTTTGCCCCTTCAAAAATCGTTGGATCGTTGACATGGTTTAATACGATGAGATCCGCTCTGGATAGAGACTTAGGACTCTCACGCAATAGACCTCGAGGGAGGAAATACTCTTGACCGAAGGGGTCGTCCACGTCCATGACTACCACCTCATAGTCCCTTCCTATCCGCCGATGCTGCATTCCGTCATCCAAAAGGGCAATTTCAACTCCCGCCTTTGCTGCCATATTGGCAGATTTGTGCCGGTCCTTTCCAACAATGACACAGGCCTTCGGCAGGTTTTCAGCTAGCATGTAGGGTTCATCACCACAATAGGCTGCGGAATGAACAGGCCCTTTACCTGAGCTGAGAATCACTGGCATCGCTAGCTTTTCTGCTGGTGAACGATACCCGCGGGATAATATGCCAATCGATGCTTCTTCATATAAGGCGTTTCCAAGCATCAGGGTAACCGGAGTCTTTCCGCTCCCTCCGACAACAATATTGCCAACGCTGATCACAACAGGCACTGGAGGTTGATACTGTCTTAACCATTCCCGATCATAAGCCCAGTTGCGACAAAAAACGATCAACTGATAGGGAAGACTAAGGACCCTAAAAAATCCTTTTAGAAGCAACGCAAAGAAGCCATGTCGCTTTCCTCTCATCACCTGGATGATATATTTTTTCGTCTTACTTAACATTGTCTTCCGCTACCTAAATCTATTTTCTTGGAGATTTTTATTTATCTACGGTGAAAAAGGAAAGGGGGTGATACGATACTGAGGTCTAGGTGGATGTTGGAACCATACTTCCAAGGATTTTTTCTGAGCAAGCTTTTTCCGGCTTTGAAAAGAGGAGGAGTTCGACCATTTCAATAATGACGTGAATCGCTGCCATATGCGCTTCTTGAACCCGATCCGATGTTTTGAAACCGTCTATGAGTAATTCTAAGTCGGCAACCCCTTTGAGCTTACCACCCTCTTTTCCTAAAAATGCCACAGTTGTAAGATCCAGTTGTTTTGCAACTTCTACAGCATTGATAATATTGGGCGAATTACCGCTAGTCGTCAATCCAACAAATACATCTCCCGGTTTACCATAAGCCTCTACACCTCGAGAAAAAACCCAATCATACCCCAAATCATTGGCGACACAAGTTATATGTCCCTGTTCCGTCAAAGCAATCGCGGGTAACGCTGGCCTGCTTCCTCGAAAAAAACCTGTCAACTCTTGAGCAAAGTGTGCAGCATCGCACAAGCTGCCACCATTGCCGGCAATGATCACCTTATTCCCTCTTTTAAAACAGTCTGCGAGCAACTGAGCTGTATCTCCAATAAAAGAAACAGTTTGAGGTAAAGTAAGCTGCTTTGCAGCACTGGTACAATCATTAACAGCATTTAGTAAAGCTTGTCTCATTTAATCTTCATTCCTTTTTCACTTCACGACATCTGTACCATTTTTACCTTTTTTTGAATTTCAAGCAAGCTTCTTCTTCCAAGGATAAATCTCAAATGCTATTGTAAGGAAAAAATTTACTTAATGGGGTTCAACTTATGATTGGAACACTTTTCTCTCTTGCAATAGCAATTTTTTTATTTTTTAGACCTCTACCCGATGAGTCTCTTGGGGAATCTTCCGGTCTTTTGGCAACAATCCTCATTGTCGTTTCTTCCCTTTTTATCATTATCCAAACACTGATCACAGTGTTTGCTTGGGGGCCGCTGCAAAAAAACGAGCAAAACTTTACTCCTCGTCTGATGGAATCCTTTAAGAGAGACCGAAATCTTCGGTTTACAAATCTTTTATTGCTTTGCTTCCTGCTTTTTACCTATCTCATTATTGTGGACATTCATTTCTTCCACATCTTCAAGCAAAACCATCTACTCATCGCTTGGACATTGTTTCTTGGAGTTTCTCTAGATTTTTTACACCACCACTTAAAAAGGGTGATGGATTACATGGATCCTTTTCACGTCGTGGATTTCTTTAGCGACGAAGCCCAAGAGTGTGTGAGAAACGAAGAAGTGGAAAAGCTATGTGATTGGATCGATACCCTATCAGAAACCACCATCAAAGCGATTACCAGAAACAGCACCTCCTTGGCACTTTCCGCTTTGGACAAATTACGCCTCCTTGCTCGCAATTATTTAGGAGTCGCTAAGGGAATCACTTACCATGAAGATGAAGAGGAATCAACGACGGAAGAAGGTCATGTTAACCATGTAAGTTATACTCTATTCTATCTCTTTCAACGTTTTGAACTCATTTTTGACAAAGCATTGGAACAGAAGCTTGAGCCAATATGTAGCAACATCATCACAATCCTGGGAAAAATCGCCATTTATGGGGCGAAATATGACATAACAATGGCAAGCTATCCCTTACATTACCTGGGTAAATTGGCAAAAAGAGCACAAAAGGCAGGAATGCAAGAAGTTGGAAACAGAGCTACACTTACGTTATTAGAAGTGAGTAAGGTGATCATCGAAGAGATAAACATCGAATATGTGGAAATTAAGGACCCGTTTTTGAGCATTATCAACTACATGCATGAGATTGCTAAAGACACTTTTAGAAAAGACAGAACGATCAATCTCAAAGTCGTGGCTCAGCCATTTTATGACTTAAAAGAACTCTTTAAGAACGAAAAAGTTGCTGCGCACAGAGACACGGAAACGATTATCCTAAGCATCGACCGTGTTCTCGACGAGTTTTCTACCCTAGAGACCGTGCTTCAGACCATTCCTCCGATTCCCAAAGTGGTCAAAGAAAAATCTTCTTAGCATTTTGAACCTAGAAAACGCAGTTGAAAATGATCTATAAGTGCAAGATTTTGGTTCATAACCGCTTACAATGGAGGGTCACATTCCCATACGGTGAAGGGGCCCTCCATTGTAAGCGGTTGTGGGC
>JAAKFP010000147.1 GCA_011065005.1 Chlamydiota bacterium
AAAATCCAACCGGATTTTGTTGTCATAGGCAAATTCGCAGACAACTTATTAGTTTTCAAGAATTTGCAACAAAGCAGATGAAGATGATGTGTTAGCAGAAATGTGCAAGTTATTTTTGCCCAGTTCCTAACGTTCAACGGTATCAACAATCGCCTGTGTTTGGGCATCAAACTCTATATTGACCAAGCCCCCTTCCTCTTTTAAGCCTAAAGTTGTCAAGCGAAGGGTTTCTGGAATGAGGTGAACGGAAAATTTCCCCTCCGGCTCAACATCGACAACGGTGAGGCTTGCTCCATCTACAGCAATGTACCCTTTGGGAAGGATATACTTCATCCACTCCGCAGGACAGCAAAACCACATCTCCACATTATTCGTTGTCTTACGTATCTCCTTGATCGTAGCAACACCAAAAACATGGCCTGAAAGCATGTGCCCGCCTATCTCATCACCAACTTTTAATGACCTCTCAATATTCACCTTACCACCAACTTTCAGATTTTTGATGGTCGTACGATTGATTGTCTCTTGAATGGCATCGAAATACACCTTATCCCCTTCAATCTTTACAACCGTCTGACATATTCCATCCACTGATATGCTGCCGCCTAGAGCCAGACCTTCCAGCCACTCCTTGGGAAGTTTTACGGCATAACGTAATAGTCCTTCTTTGGGGTGTACTTCTGCAACTTCTCCTAAACCTTTAACAATTCCTGAAAACATCGATCACCTTCCTTCATTTCTGTAATATGGAGAAAAAATACCAAATTTCTATTAGATACACAAGGTAACCGTTCACCTCTATCTGTTAACCGCGAAGACCGCGAAGGAAGCGAAGAATACGCGAAGTTTTTTTTAAGATCTTCGCGTATTCTTCGCTTCCTTCGCGGTCTTCGCGGTTATTAAGCAGGGGCCTGAAGCTTAGCTTTACTTCGTTCCCATGAGCAGCTCTTTAGCTTTCATTGCCTGTGTTTTTATATCGAGAAATTCTATTCTATCTGCTGAATACTCTAAAGCCAAGTCCAGAGCATTGAGGGCGTTCTCTCGATCATGAATTGCAAAAAAGCACTTGGCCAAATAAAAATAAGGAACAGGGTTTTCGATATTGTGCATCGCGGCCATCTCGTAAGCATTGATTGCGTCTTCGAAATTGCCACACATCTGTGTGGCCATTCCTAACCCTAGCCAAAATTCGTAATTTCTTGGATTGAGGGTAACTAAAAAAACAAACGCATTGAGTGCATCTGTGTAATGTTCGACCTCAAAAAGATGGCGTGCAGCACCGTAAAACTTCGCCATCGTTTGATCAGAAAATCCCAGAATTTCTTGTGCTGATTTCCCTTTGGCGAGTTCACTTTTTAGCCATTTTTTGTCCTTGAGCTTCTTTTTGATGCGTTCAGGGACTTTAAATTCACCTAGATCAAACGTATCCATCATTATAACGACCTCAAAATGAAATTAATGATACTAGAGCTTTTTTTGCACAGTTTCCTTTATAAACTCCTCTACTACTATAATAGCTCTATTTCTCTCAAATGTCAATAATAAAGAGATGGGTATAGTAAATATTTTAAAGTAACATTACTTCGATTTGAAATGAAAATCCTGCGTTTTTTGCTATTGTTCCTTTTATCTTTCGATGAAAACGTCTATACTGGATACCCTCATCTCAAAACTATTGAACATAGAGGTTGACAAATGACAAATCCTACCCCAACTTCCACAGATATTTCTTCACCAGTTCCGCCTAATCCAAGTCCTACCGAACCAAAGACTCAAAGCAAATGGCGAGAAGTTCTTTCAAAAATATGGGGTATAGCCAAAAAGGTTCTATTTGGGTTGGCTGGTGCAGGATTATTTTTCATCAACCCCACCCTATTTGCTATTGGTTTTGTTATTGGAATTATATGGGATAAGAAAGTTCAAGAGGTTATCGAGAGGATCAAGACGATCTGGAAGATGCAAACCTGGAGTGTACTACTCCTCACAAGTGTTGCCTCTGTTCTTTCCATTCAAGTCACTTTGGCGACAGCATCCACACTTTTTGCTTCTAACCTCGGATCCCTTCTTTCTCATAAAGCCCGGGAACACCTAGGAAATGACAGACAGCTTCAATTAATATAGCTTGAGTTTACGAGTTATTCATCCTGGTCTAACGCAATCTTTTGGCCCACACTGGTTTATAATTTTGATTCCTTACCGCATTGGGTAATACAATCAAAATTATAAACCAATGTGAACCAAAATCTTGCATTATCCCAGGCGAATAACTCGTAAACTCAAGCTAGTTTCGAGGATGAAATGCCTCGAAGGCTTTCTGGATATGTGAACGACTTATGTGGGTATACCGTTCTGTGCTACTGATGCTTGCGTGACCCAGCATTTCCTGAATCACTCTTAACTCGGCTCCGTTGTCTAAAAGATGCGTAGCAAAAGAGTGTCTAAGAGTGTGTGGCGAGATATTTTTTGTAATCCCTCCGTTTTTTGCATAGTTCTTGATCATTCTCCAAACGCTAACTCGATCGATATGTCGCCCCGTTTTTGTTACGAACAGTGCTTTTTGCTTTTCGCTATCAACTTGACATCGGTAGTGTAAAAGATAGTGGTCTATAGCTTTTAAGGCATGTTTTCCGAGAGGTACTAGGCGCTCTTTTCTTCCTTTTCCAAGAACTCTAACGGTATCATCATCGACATCATAAATCTGCATCGAACAAACTTCGGAAACTCTCAATCCACTAGCGTACAAGAGCTCTAGGATCGCTTTATCTCGAGCCCCTACTGGATGATTTGGATCAGGTTGCTGGAGGAGGATTGCCACTTCTTCTTGGGTAAGAACTTCAGGAATCAGCTGCCACAGCTTAGGAGTTTCTAAATAGAGGGCGACGTTTGCTTGTACGATGTTTTCTCTTCTAAGGAAACGGAATAGCACCTTTATTGCAATTAAATGTCGGCAAATGGATGCGCTGGCCAATCCTTTTGCATTGAGGACAGATAGAAAATCAACGATATGGGATTGAGAAACTTGAGGAAAAGAGTGCGTGCCATTTTCTTCGAGGAAATTGACAAATTTGAGGCAATCTCGTTGGTAGGCTTCGATGGTATTGGGAGAGAGCCCTTTTTCTGAACCGATATAGCTAAGGAAGTCATCGAGGTCTTCATTCATGGTTTCCGTGGAGTTTTTCGGCAAGAGCTTGTCGGACCTTGTCTGTGGCTATGTTGGAGAGATTTACCTTTCTTATGCATAGCATTTCCTCGGTGTCCGCAACCTCGTAGAGGAGAATAGGTTGACCGTCATCTTGTGTTATCTCCTGACGAAGTTGAAGCATCCGATTTCTTGCTAGAAGTAGTGTTAGGACGAAGGCTTGGACAATATCTTCTTCCGTATCTTTCTGATAAATCTCCTTGAGCAGTTGAAATGCCCTTTCGTCACGCCTTAGAGATAAGTCTGGACCCCGCTTTTTTACTGGAACATGGGACTTCCAGAAGATTTTTTGGGAAACATTTTCTTTCCCACCAGTTAGGACCTTTTTCCAGCAGGGAAGGCAGTAGTCTTTTCGAAGGAACTCTCCACCTTCCCCCTCTTCAAGCATGGAGTAGTATTCCATCCCTTGTTCGAATTCCGCATCCCCATTGCAACAGTGTCTTGAGCGGGGCGGTATGTTGTATGAATGTAACGTCATTTGAGTTTGTCTAAATGTTCAATTAATGCATCACCCAAAGGATAGGGCCTATCTGGCCCTTTCCCGTTTCGGGCAGCAAAACGGTTAATTATTTTCTCTGCTAACACTTTTCCTAGCTGTACTCCTTCTTGATCAAAAGAGTTTATATCCCAAATAAAACCTTGGAAGGCGACTTTATGTTCAACAAAGCTCAACAGTGCACCCAATGAAAAAGGAGTTAACCGATTTCCAAGAAGAATATGGGAAGGGCGATTTCCTGGAAACACTTTGTTGGGGTTGTCATCCTTTTTTCCGGTTGCTAGGGATAAAGCTTGCGCAAACATATTGGACAGCAATTTCTGATGAGCGGTGGTCCCTTCCCCTTCAAAATCCTCACCGGTTTGTCCCTCCTTGAAGCCGATAAATTCCATGGGAACAACCTCTGTCCCCTGGTGGATAAGCTGAAAGAAAGAATGTTGTGCGTTGGTGCCGGGTTCGCCCCAAACTATGGGACAGGTTTGGAAATCCAATGTTTGGCCTTTCCTGTCGATTCTTTTTCCATTGGACTCCATAACAACTTGCTGGATATGAGCAGAGTATCTCTCCAACCCTTGTGAGTAAGGAATCAGCGCTTCAGTAGGATAACCCAAAAAGTTGTGGTTCCAGATTCCAAGCAACGCCGCCAAGAGAGGAAGGTTTTTTTTGAGGTCGGGATCGAGAGCCGCCTTATCCATGGCATTGGCACCTTCAAGCATCTCCCAATAGGTAGGAAAACCGCAGGCAAAGGAGGTCATGACACCTCCGATCACTGATGAACTGGAGAAACGTCCACCTACCCAGTCCCAAATGTAGAAGCATTTGAGATATTTCTGCGTATTATCCATGGGGCTCCCCTTCCCTGTCACAGCAATGAAATGCTCTTCCGGTTTAAGCCCTGCAGCAACAAACCTAGACTTAACAAACTCTTCGTTGGTACTTGTTTCTAAGGTGGTTCCAGATTTTGAAACCACAACAACAAGGCTTTTTCTCAGGTTCAACCCTCGTAAAACCATTGCAGCATCATCAGGATCGACATTGCTAATAAAATGCACATTTCTGTCAGGCTTTTGGAGGTAGCGCAATGCAAGGAAATTTGCTTTGGGTCCTAGATTGGACCCTCCAATCCCAATCATAATGAGATCGGTAAATCGGCTTTCTCTGTCAATCTCTTCAATGAAGGCTCTGAGCTTTTCTATCTCCTCTTTTGCAACTTGTGAGGCCTTCCTTGCAACCTCGGAAGGGTTGGGATGAGCAAAAAAATCTCGAACAGCAGTGTGGAGGACAGCGCGCTCCTCACTGGGGTACCCCTCGATGAAGTTCATCACCTCGCCAGCTTGCATTTTTCCCATCTTTTCTGGCACACGCGCTTCTTGTGAAAGTTCTCCTAAAGCTTGCATTACTTCATCAGTAACGCACTCCAGACCATAGAGAAGTCGATACCCACAAGATTCTGCATAAAAACCCCTTAACCTCTCGGGGGTGAGGTTTCCTTCGGCAGTGAGGTCAAAAGGTTTCTCAGCAAGGCGCTGCAGCTTTTGTGTTGATTGATAACGTAGAAATCTGGACATTTGTTGATCCTTTACCAATGTCATTTTTTTCCTTTCTAGTGCCTAATCCCTAAGAATGGCTCAATTTTCCTTTTTTAACAATAATTCTCGCTGAATTTTTGCCGTGCCACGTAAGTTACAGGATAAGTAACCGTTCAGACCCCTGCTTAATAACCGCGAACTTTTGATCAATTTCCAGGAGAGGCCGGTCAAGGGCGACATCAAACGATTCGTTCAGCAGTTGACGGCAATTTATCTCAACGGTTACACAAATTGATGTGGAAGAATATAGATGGGCTTATTTGAAGCGGATGCCGTTTGCATGGCTGTGTTGAAGAAGCCGATTGCTCGGCTTACTCCAAATGGTGTGCCAGCAATAAAACAACTTGGACTAAGTCGAGCAATCGGCTTTTTTTTACTGGTAGCCGAGCAAATGGCGTCCACTTTGGTACTGCTCTGAAATTCCCACCAATTGATCACCCTTTCTTGCAACTTCCCATAAAGTAAAAATATCATCTATCTTTTTATCCTTCCTATCCTTCCCCTCTTGATAATAAATTGGTTCGGAAATAATAATTTCAAATCTTCTCCGAAATGGTTGTTTGTACCATCCCATGTTCATCCTGTTATCCTGTATAATGCTGTCCAAACTCACTCTCTAAAGGAAACAGTAGAGATGACCATCCGTTTTCCAATCCGCCTGTTTCAACATTTCAAGAACCAGGTTTTCTTTGGTGCTGCTCTGAAATTCCCACCAATTGATCACCCTTTCTTGCAACTTCCCATGGGGATGCAACAGATTTCTTAGGTAGTGTAGAGAATAGGGAGCTATCCCTTGATGGAGGAGTCTTGCCCTACAAATTTTATGCTGTAGCTTATGGATATTGTGCCGGATCAAACGTTGAAGGACTTCGGGAGAGAGATCTTCATGAAAATACTTCATCGCCGACTCCAACCATTGCTTAGAAACATCCTCAACTCCCATCTCGAGGCTAGGAATCGCCTGAGACCAATGATGCGGAATCTCCTCCCAAGGTTGCAAGCGGCATTTCTCCAACATCTCACCACCGGTAGGCGTAACAAAAGTCGCACTTAGCCGAGGAACAACCCAAGGCATAGGAACGTCATGGTAGTGATGATAGTCACGAAGCTGATGATAATATGTCAACTCAGTAGGCCCTGCGACATAGGCTAGAGTCGGAAAAAGAGTACTCTGCAACAGAGGCCTGGCTGCCGCATTGGTACTAAAACGTTCGG
>JAAKFP010000148.1 GCA_011065005.1 Chlamydiota bacterium
CATCGGCGTCTGTGGTCCAGAGATAAGGGATGCGTTTTTTTGGGTGGATGAAGATGAAGTTATGAGGGACGATGTTGTGATCTTTTTCGTAACGGCGCAGCTTAGCCACCCAGTCTGTGGTGGAGAGGCCTTCCATGTCGCTTCCTTTTTCGTTAATGATACCGACGAGGTTGGGGTCTCTTAGCACAGTTTCGTTGAAATATTTATCAGCATTGGTATCTTCATAAACTTCAACGTGAGTGTCGAGCCCTTTTTCCAGTGTCATGCTGAGTCGCAGAATTGTTTCCGCTTCGGAAAGCCTGGTCGAAGAAACATTTTTGCCGAACTGGACCTCTTTGGAGATAAAGGGTAAAGCGAACAGGGATGTCGTTCCAGTGACCCCTCCGGCGAGCACTTTGAATATAATATCCTGAACATTCAAGACGATTTTTGTTTTTGCGGTTTTCAGCCGCCCCCCTTCGAGGGTGACATCGTCGAGGATATCCATGCGGAAAGACCACGCCTCGGGTAGGAGGAGGTATTCATTCACGGACATCTTTTTTGTTCGGGATGCTTCGACGAGTTCAAGGTATCGTTTACTATTCTTTTCCTGGAATTCACTGAGAGCGATTTGGAGGTATTTAGTCGTGGAATCGGTGAGGCTCCAACATTGCTTCATGTTGAGGTAGCCGATATATTGCGCGAGAACCAGTTCGTAGCGATCTGAGAAGCGCATACCTTTCTCTTCGGCTTTATTTCGTTTAGGGACGATGATCCCTGGGTTGAAGTCGGAAAAACCCATGTCGTTTCCAGGGTTCATTGAGAGGACGGAAGAGAATGTATGGGTAAGAAACTTCTTGACAGGTCCCAATATTTCTGGAGGAAAGTCTTCAGGATCGAATCCGTCGGGATAATGTTCCATGGTTCCTACAAGGTAGTTGCACCATTGTTCTTTATCGGTCCTTCGCAATGCATCCACACCTTTTTCTTTTATCAGGACATGGAATTTTTTCGATTCGTATAGTTCGGCGGCGAGGTTGTTCATATATTCTCGTACTTCGTGAGGAGAGAGGGTTGCGGCAGTCCCGTTGAGGAGCATCTCCTTAAAAGGTTTCAATAGAGAATCATCAGTTGAAGTGAGCACGTGTTCGACGAGGAAGCGGGACATGTTTCGGATGTTCGCATCAGGAGGGGAGGCCTCGCCTACGGCGCGGTTGATCTCGTTGAGGATGCTGTAGATGGCGTCCACCTCGTCGCCGAAGTGGGGCAGTTCTCGTATTTTTGTAACGGTTTTCCTGATCCACATAAGTTGCTTCATCACAACGACAGCTTTTTCGAAGTGTTCAGCTATGCTTGGACCCTTTCCGGCAGAGAGTGCGCTTTCCATCAAGTTGGAAAGCTTCTTATTTAGGAAGAAGCCAAGTTGAATGATATCGGCGAGTTGTTCCAGGGTGGTAACAGCGTATCCATTGTTGTGGATGCTGTTCAACAGTTTATGGTATTTTTCCGCCAGATATGCTGGCGAGATGGGCTCATCGATGTGGGACTGGAAGTTCAAAGCTCTTTTGCCGAGCATCTCTAGAGATTTCTTGTTGAAGCTTTGCAGGTTCATTTCCCCTAGTTCTTCGGGTACGACCAGCATGCATGGTCCCAGAAATTCCGGTAGGCGAGGCATGATGTGGGAGGTTTTGCCGATACCCATACGAAGGTTATACCAATCCTCGTAGGTTTCCCCAAGTTTAGAGAACACATCGAGCTGTCCTGGTCGGAAGATGATCTCGTCTTTGTATTCCGCTACCAAGTTATAGCTGGACATCTTGAACGACTTGAGCCGCCCGTTTTCATCGAGGTAGCGTTTCCATTTCAGTCCTTCTTTAATGAGGGAGTAGGCTTGCGTCGTGAGGTCTTGCCAGAGCTCGCTTGAGGCAGACTCGTCCAGTTTGGCAAGTTCTCTGTGTGCTTTTTTGATTTGCTGTGAAGCGGTTTTGAGCAGAAGGAATTTGGTCATGTCCTTTTCTACTTTACCATTCAGGAGCCCTTTTTTGTAGAGTTTCTCCATATGCGAAAGTCGTTCATAGTCTGTGACAAATCCTCTTTCGGGACGTTTGAGAGTGTGGTACTCCTCAAGGATCGCGTTGCGAAGCTCTTCTGCTTGGTCATTGATTGTGGTGTCGCTAAGTAGGGTCAAGGCTTCTTGCAATTTCCCTTTGATAAGCTCCCTTTTGGAGGTGGTGACTTCGTTTAGTTCCTCCCCTTTTTCTTTTATGGCGACGATAATCTGTCTACTTTCCTCATCCTCCATGCCGCAGGTGTTGGAATGCTCATCAGCAAGGGTGAAGTATTTCTTTGCCTGATCGATGTCGACTTTCTCTGGGGAGGGAATTGTTTGGAAGAGAGTATCTATCCCATTTTGTATATCATCGAGGACTTTCATCTCCTTCGCATCGATGGGTATTTCGGAAAGGTCTTTTATTTCAGCAGCGTCTTGTTTTTCTTCTACTTTGCCTTCGAGTTCTTTGATCCTGCGGAAGACGTTATACTCTCTGTGCATCTCTTGGAACGAAACGGCGCTTCCAGGTTGGAAGTTCACGAGGCCCTTTAGGTTTTGGGGTGCGTCTAGGTCGTCGGTTTGCTGTTTGATGATCTCAATGGCTAATTCCCGTTCTAGTGTGGAAAAAACCTCATGGTTTGTGGGATCTTCGAGGGCCTCCTTCACAGCGTTAAGGGATGTTGAGTCGGAGACTTTTTTATATTTGCGCGTTTCTCTCTTTACCTCAGCTTTAGGCTCCTCAACGGTTGAAAGCGCTTCTAACATTAAAGTCATAGGGCGGTTGATCTTTCTAATTATGTCACCGATGTGCATTGGCTCCATTTTTAGTTCGGCGATCAACCTAGAAACGGTGAATCCGATTGTTGTAGGTAGGAAGTCAAAGTGAGGAAGGCGGATGAGCCGCCGTGTCCAAATATCTTTCATGTCAAATGACTCGCGGATTTTAATCCCGTTCATTCTAAGTAAAGCGTGCGCATAGAGGGTTTTTCTGGCATGTTCAACAAGGTCGTAAGCTGTTTGCTCCTTTTCATTGATCGGCCGCATGAGTACTCTAGCATCTTCTGGGGTGATCTTCCCTTCAGAGATCAGATTCCAATAGTGGAAGAAGTGGCGGACGACATTTTCCGCTGACAGTTCATTCATGTTCAGGAACTCATTCTTGATTGTCTTTTCGGAATACCTCCGCAGGTCGGTTGCGCAGATTATCAGGATTGAGGAGAAATTGGGAGGGAGTGTCTTACCAATTTTTTTCATCTCCTTTAACGAAAACCCGCCATCGGTTTTGACCTCTTCCATTTCGACGAGATCCTTCCCTTTAAGCTCAGCGCTGATTTTATCGTCATACTTCTTTAGGAAGAGTTGGAGCGATTCATCTTGCAGCACTTTCAATTCTTGCTCTTCCTCGGGGGTGAGAAGGACGTTTTCTTTCCAGTATTCCAGGATTTGTTGGGAGGTATTGTGCTTGTTGAAATTGTTATATTTGCCGAAAAGCGTAGTGATCCTCTGGACGTCGAGGGTGAAGGGAAGAGTGTTTGTAGGGTTGTACCATTGACGCCCGTAGGGACTTTTGTTCAGTCGTATCAGCGCAAGTTCCATCTTAAGTTTGAAAGCAATCGCGCAGAATGTTTCAGGCTCTTGCGCGACTATAAGCTCTCTGACATGATCAAAAGCCGCAGTCTCTGCTTCTCTTTCTTCGAAAAAAGGGCTGTTTTGAGCTCTTTCCAGAAAGGAATGCGCAGCTTTGAAATTACCTTTAGCACTCAAGACGTAGGCCAGGTAGAGGAAGGCCGCAGGGGAGCCAGACAGTTTCCCTTCAGCATCCATCCTTACGGAAAGAGTGGGTGTGTTACGAGTTTCTTTGATGGAGGGCGATTTTTCAAATACAAGTTTTTTTGTATTTTTGTCGACGTAGCATGTATGGGGGTTCATTAGAAAGAGATAGTTTTCGTCATTGGTGAGGCGTAGCATGAATTGCTCGTGTTCGATGCCGAACAGCTGGATGAATTGCTCTGCACAGGCATGCGCTCCACGGCTTAGGCTGTTGCTACTTAAATCGGTAAGCCAGTGATAAGAAGAGCTTAGCCCCTTCTTTATCATTTGCCATTGGCTACCCCTTTTTAGGAGTTTAGCATCAACACCATTCATATGGATTTCATTGATGTTTTCATTGTTTTTGTTCCTGAAAAAGAGATTATGCTCCTGATGCTGCCAGGACAGGATGTTATGGAGGTTTTTGGCGGAAGGAGAAGCAGCTATCTTCCCCTCAACAGAGGAGATCTGTTCGAGGAATCCTTTAGAATTAAAATCCACATCGTAGATAGCACGAGGAGAAACTCTGAGGACCCCTTTGCGATAATTATCGACATCGCGCCATATACCGAATTCCTTGATTTGCGCATAAGAAACATCCTCTAAACACCTCTCGTGGCGGTAGCGAGATGTTTTTCCGTCGCGGCTGAAAAGGGCAAACACTTCAATAGAGGCGTGGGCTTTGTCGTAGACCACCTGATATTCTTCACCTTCATGGTGGAAGGAGTAGATAAACTCTTCTGAATGGGAGCCGATGCTTACTTCCGCTTGGCGGGGGTCGTTGCCGAAAAGGGGTTTGAACTGAAGGTTGTCCCGTATTTCTATGGGTATGGCAATTCTTGTAAGGGCGAAAGGGGATTTTCCGGAGCCGTCTTTGATGTTGAATTTTTCCAAATCTATTGTATAGGTACCATTGGTGAAACCGTTTTCGGTAATCTGCCAGTTATGTTCAAGAGAAGCCTTTTGCTGGCTTAGTGAGCTTATCCATTTGTTGGCGATGGATTGAAGCCTTTTAGGAGAATCGTGGAAGTGTTTTTTTACGGCGGGCAGGAACTTTTCCTGAATCCATAAGTTGGTCTGTTCCGTCATCATCGGGACACCCCTTTCGCGGCTTCCGTTCATGAAGAGCATGATCGAGTGTAGTGTCGATTGGATATCATCGGCAGTCATCTTTTCGATCTCGTTAGCAGAGATTTGTGGATAGGTGTATTCGAAGTGTTCCAGGATCCTCAGGGAGGCGACCGCGCTATCCATATTTTTGTCGTTCAGACATTTATACATCGTGTACAATGGTGAATCCTTTCCCCCAGAACCCATTGTTGGCATACGGTCGGCAACATCCTGTAGTGTCTCGATGATCGAACCGATGTTTGCTCGTTCAATTTCAAGGAAATCGCTCGTGAAGGCCCTGAGGTAGGGGTCTTGACTTTTTTTCTCTTCGAGAAGCTTTAGAGCCATTCGGGTGTGGGATGATATTTGGTCTGCAATATGTAGAAGGAATGGGAAAACCTGGTCATTGTTTTTGTATTCTGACATCAAGTTTTTCAAGTCGCCGGCAAAGTGAGCGAAATATTGAGGGTTTTGCCTGAGGGCACGCTGCAAAGCCCAGGAACGGAAGATGATGAGCTGCAATTTCCTTTGGACGGCTTGATTGTTGAGCGTTCCGGGGCGGGAGCGGATGAAGTTTAGAGCTGTGATCACGTTGGCGGGATTAAAAATAATTTTAGAGTCATTATTATCTCTGTTTTCAATAAATTCACTGTTGGAAAGGAGGAACTCCGCCATTTGGTCGATATCGTTGATATCCCCATTCAGGGCATTTTTTAGATGTTTTGTTTCGGCTTCGGCTTCCTGTTTTCCATGTAGACGCTTTAAGTACAACTTTTCGTTATCACACTCGTCAGGCTTACCTTTTACTCCGCCAAGCTGATCAGAGGTTCGTCGGATTGTGAAACGTTTTTCACCTTTGTGGTCTCCAATGACCGGTTGGGAATGGTCTGTATTGGGCTCCAGATCATATTCCTTCAGGAAGGAGATGCTCTCAGGAAAATCATAGCCGCGCGGAAGGAATGTGACTCCTCTCCCAGTGCGATTGCCGCTGACGATGGTGACCTCGCTCGTTCCATTGTAATAGATTGCGGAGACGAAATGCTTGAAGGTCAATTCAAGGCGGTTTAGCTTGAACAGTTCCTTTTGAACATGTTCATATCGGATGCTCCGCATGGATTTTTTGATATTCTCTTGTGTGGCTCCCCGTTTTTTCGCCTCGGTGCGTAGTTCATTCAGCCAAGAAACGCCAAGGGCCTGGCCGGTTGTTCCTCCGGCGAACTGAGGGCAGAGAACTTGCTCGGGCCGGCACTGTATTTCTAGCATGATCGCCATGCGGCGAAGGTCGACTTGAATGTGCTGTGATGCATCGGAACTGTTGATGTCTGAGCGGTGTACGGCATCCCTCCCTGTTGTTGCAGATCCTATGAATCTCGTCCTCAGGGAATAGTCTCTGCTTCCTTTCCGGTTATTTTTTTCTTCAGCAGAGAAGAATTCCCGCAGTTTTAATAGTTTGAGATCGTTTGCAGGATCGCTGCTGTTCCGATTATGAGGATGCAGA
>JAAKFP010000149.1 GCA_011065005.1 Chlamydiota bacterium
TGCAATTGGCCACTATGCGACACCCCCGTGTGTGGGGAAGGAAGTGATGTGCTGGCAGTAGGACTTGAACCCACAACCGTCCGATTACAAATCGGGTGCTCTACCAGTTGAGCTATGCCAGCTTATGTATACCGAAACAAACTTAAAAATCGGTTTTTGGTCTGGTCTTTGTTCCGATTCTTGAATTTGTTTCGGTATAGCGTAGTTTATAGCAAAAAAGTTGTTTTCCTCTCAAGAAATATTACTTCGACTTCTTCCCTTTCTCTTTTGAAGGATCCGATTTCGAGAAAGTATGTGGTTTTGGTGCGAGGGGTGGCTTCTCCTCGGTCTCTGCAGCGCGAATTGCATTGCCGAAGGTGCGATCCATGAGATCGGGAGCTTTTTTGAGAGTGCTGCCGCTGCTAATCACTTTTGCTTTGATTTTTCTTTTTCCTAGTGGGAGCCGTTTCTTCCAGCAGCATTGTTTGTATTTCTTTCCGGAGCCGCAGGGACAGGGATCATTTCTTCCGACTTTGCTTGTCATTTTTTCATCCATTATTTGGTTAAACGTATAATATTGCCGATCTTGACATTCGACAGATGACAGTATAAGCTATTTGCTTATTTTTTAACACTCGTCTTTGCAAGATTTTTGGACGAAGATGCACAGAGAGACAAAACCCAGCGTAATGAATTTCGAAGGATGGGTATTTTTTACCCTTCCTGAGAAATTCATTTAGCTGGGTGAAGTCTCTCTGTGCAAGTGAGTTCAAAAATCTTGCAAAGACGAGTTAGAGGAATGTATGGAAATATATGTATGGAAATACCTATTGCGCGCCCGCCCTGGTCTAAATTAGGGAAACGTTTGGAGAGTGCCATTCGAAAAGCGTTGTTTGATTTTCAAATGGTAGAGGACGCTTCGAAGGTTGCCGTGGCCCTTAGTGGCGGCAAGGACAGTTTGACCTTATTATTTATGTTAAAAGCGATCTTGGGAAGGGGTTTTCCGGAGCTTGAGATCCATGCTATCCATGTCCATGGAGAGTATTCGTGTGGTGCTGGTGTTTCCATAGACTTTTTACGGGACATTTGTTCTGCGTTGGATGTAAATTTTGTTTTGAGGGAATCGACACAGAAGTTGGAAAGTTTGGAGTGTTATCGCTGTTCGAGGGAACGAAGGGCTTTGCTGTTTGAAGCTACCAAGAGTGTGGGAGCGACGACGATAGCTTTTGGACATCATCGTGATGATAATGCACAAACGATTTTGATGAACCTTCTCCACAAGGCGGAGTTTTGTGGCAACTTACCAAAGCTTCCTATGCATGACTTTGGTGTGACGATCATTCGCCCCCTGACCTATATCGCAGAAGAGGATATTCGACGTTTTAGTGAGCAACAGGGCTTCTCTAGAGTGATGTGTCGCTGTCCTGTTGGACAGAATTCAATGCGAAAAAAGGTGGATGATCTGATTGGGGAGATAGAGCTTCTTTATCCCAATGCTAGAGACAATATTGCCAAGGCAGGCTTAGTGTACGGGTCTGATAAAGCTAAAAGGAAATAGCGCTTGACATTTCACCCAAGGAACATCAACGTATTATAAAAACACAGAATATACAGGAGAAAAAGATGAGTTATTCGTTACCAAGCGAGCACGAAAGTCGCATTAACATCCAGGGAGTAGAAATTGCATTAGGATTCCCTGACGAATTTGCCTTCCAGTGGATAGGACAGAGGGACGTGATGGATCAGCTTCTAGCGGCGTGGATGGTTGTCGACAAAGATGATCTTCCGTTGAATCCGCGCATCGTCGGAAAGCCGGGAGTGGGAAAAACCACTTTGGCCTATGCTGCGGCGAAGTCTTTGGATAAAGATGTTTATATTTTCCAATGCACGATGGACACGAGGCCTGAAGATCTTCTGATCACTCCAGTAGTAGACAAAACGGGTGGAATTCGCTATGTAGGATCCTCCCTTGTTACCGCTATGATAAAAGGGGGCGTTTGTATTCTCGATGAAGCAAATCGGATGAGCGAAAAAGCATGGGCATCGTTGGCTCCCCTTTTGGATACCAGACGCTATATCGAGTCGATCATCGCCGGATTAAAAGTTTCTGCACATCCTGAATTTCGAATCTGTGTGACTCTGAACGAAGATGCTTCCACTTTTGAGATTCCAGAGTATATTCACAGTCGACTGCAGCCACAGATCTATTTAGACTTTCCGGAAGCAGAGGAAGAGAAGCGAATCCTACGGGAAAACCTTCCCTTCATTGACGAGCATATCATGGACTATGTTGTGAATTTTTTACAAAAAGCTCACGGCAACAATGAAAACTACACGATACGAGATGGGATTAACATCGCACGCTATGCAGCCAAACGGATCAAAAGCCTGAAAGGAAAAGGAAATGTAGAAAACCTGCTCAGGCAAGCTGTTGTGATGACCCTTGGCGACGAAGCCCTAATGTACACATCCTAGACTTATGAACCTTACCGAAGCGTTCACCATACGCAAAGATAACATCTATGCCGTTCCTATTATCCATTACAACATGGAGATGGCTGCGCATCTGCACATGGTGTTCAACGAAGTCAAACCCGATTGCGTTGCTGTGGAGCTTGCCGAAACCATGCAGCTTCAACTTCTTCATGCTGCTTCTCGGTTGCCAGACATCGGCATCGTTGTCACCTACGATAAAAAGAATGAACCTCTCTACTACATGTGCGAGCCTTGCGATGCTGCCTTCGAAGCATTAAGAAGCGCATTGGAAGCGCAAATTCCAGCATTTTGCATCGACTTGGATGTGGATTACTACCCCGAAGTTAAAGAACACCTTCCCGACCCTTACTCAATCCATAGAATAGGCCTGAAGGAGTATTATGAGATCTACAAAAAGATCGTCTTGGCCGAAGGGATTCCTAAAAGTCAAATGGATAACGACAGGGAAATGTTTATGGCCCGCAGACTAAAAGAGCTTTCTCTTCAGTTCGATCGGGTACTCTTTGTCGGGGGGATGGCACATGTCGAGAGCATTTTACAGCTTGTTGATAGAACCTCTTTTCCCGACATCCCTCACACAAAAAGAGAGATTGTAGAACTATGCACACTAACAGAACAATCGTGTCGAGAAGTTCTTGCAGAATATGGGTGGATCTCAAGGCAATACGAAGAACTACGCACCGAATTTGACGAACACCGCGCAAAACATCAAGACACAACACATACTCGTTTCCCGCCAAACAGACAACAACTCATCTACCATCTATACAAGACAGCAGCAACGAAATACAAAGATAGCACCGGCTTAGACTTCCCCGGATACCATTTCCGCAATATCATGAAGTTCGTTCGCAACTATGCTCTGATCTACAATCAGCTGATGCCCGACCTCTACCAAATTCTCACCGCCGCCAAAGGATGCGTCGACCACAACTACGCTTACGAGACTTGGGAGCTTGCCACAGACTACCCCTACCGCAAAAATGTTGACAACCTCCCCGAACTCGATCTCTCCATTGAAGATGTGTGGGGCCATAGCAAAATCATCCGATTCCACATCAAACAACCTAGCAGAAAAGGATTCGAGTACCGCCGACGAAAAAAAGACCATGCCCAATTTCGGTTCAAACCCCCCGGTCCTTTTAGCATTTGCTCATATCCCCCAGAAGACCTTGTCGTAGAAGATCTCGGAAAATTCCTACAAAAAAAAGGTACCCAGCTTTTTTCGGATGAAGCCTCACACACGGTCCCCTTCACTACAAGCCTGGAAGATGGAATCGATACCCGCGAAACAATCCGACATTGGGCCGAAAAAACGCTCTATGTAAAAGTGCGCGGAAAACCCCCAGGGGGCGTCGGATCTGTCGTCGTCATCTTCGAAGAGGACACCCCCGAGGAAGGAACCTCATTCCAAGAAAAATTTCCGTGGCACACCACCTGGCTCGGAGAACATGAACAGGAATCAGACATGGCATTCTACGCCACACATATGGGCGCCGACATCGTAGGCCCGGGTATAAGCCGCTGCAAATACGGCGGATTTATGATGTCCTACCCCCCAAGGCGGATGTTTGACATCTGGCAAGACCCCGACTACCAAGAATGCCGCACCAAATCTGAAGTCCTCCTCATGGCCGCCATCGACTACGCCGTCAAACCGATCGTCGTCTATGTCGCCAGCAAACCCCCTCGCAACGCTCTGAAAAGCTTCGCACAACGGTTCGGTAAAAAAATTGTTTACATCCCCATCGGCCAACTCTCCCCCCTTACCCTCAACAAAATCCGCACCTTCCACGTCCTCGACGGCCACGACAAGCGAGACGTAGCAGATGAGTACATTTTCTGAAAGCGGAGGGAGGAAGACGGAGGGAGAAAGAGTGGAAAGAGGTTAAAAACACAGAGGCACAGAGAATAAAGAGAATTAAAAAAAGATTATCTCTTTTCAATGGCCTTGAGAGCAGAATTGAAATGCTTAGCGCGGAATTTGTCGAGAGATTTTCTCCATTCATCAATTGTTTTTAGAGAGGGCTCTACGGGTGAGACCCTGAGGGCAAGCAAATTCTCGATGTGCGGCGCCACTGCTTTCTTAATACTATGCTCCTTCAAAGATTGTTCCTCTGGATGAAGCTCCAAAAGATCAAGATGCTGGTGAACGTAATCTTCAATAAGATTGACATCTCGATCGATCCGCTCCATTGTTTTTTGTATCGCATGTTCAGCAACAGCAGCTTTGATTTTCTCCTTCTCACTATCTTTGGAATACAACGCTACCCAAAGCCTAGCCTTTTGGATCCACTCATGATATTCTTCAACCCCCTCATCTTTATGAAGACCTCTCTGAATCCGTTGAACATCTCGCAATAACGGATCAATAACCTCCCCTACCATGGGCAGCATCTCACCATCGCCGCCATCAAGCAATTCGCTTCTGATTTGCTCCAATTCAGAACGTAACCGGTCTGCATTTTTATGCAAGCAACAGATCTTATGAAGGGGCTTCCCTTGTTCTTTCTGGGGTCTAGAGGAAAAGAAAGCTTTCTTAATCCTTGAAAAGATTCCAGAAGCTTTCATAGGCCGAGCATGATTTTCATTCACTTGTTCGTAAGAATGCGGTGAAGGTGTGCAATCACAATTTTCCAGGTGATCCATAATAAAGACAAATTATTATAATTTTATTAAACCCTTTCGTTTATTATACTATATGAACATAAATAAAGTAAATAAATTTGTTTATCTTAACAAAGTCTTAAAATAACCATTCAGATTACTCTTTCTTGGTAAGCGTTCAGACCCCTACATAATAACCGCGAAGCATACGAAGAAAGCGAAGGACACGCGAAGAATTTAACTATTTCATAAAAAAACTTCGCGTATTCTTCGTTTCCTTCGCGATCTTCGCGGTTATAAACCAAGGGTCTGAACGCTTACCATTACCCCCCTTGACACGGAAATAAGGGAACTTTAAAATAGTTCAATCCTTTACCCTGAAATATAGAAGAAACACATGACAAAAAGACCCCATATTCTCATCACCAATGATGACGGAGTAAATGCTCCTGGTATCAAACACCTATGGCAAGCATTAATAGAATTTGCAGACGTAACAGTCATAGCTCCAGCCACGGAGCAGTCTGCCACCTCGCTCTCCATCACCTTGCGGGATCCCCTGCAAATCGATCGAATCCACTGGAAAAGTGAATTCCCGGTCTGGACTGTCAACGGCACACCTGCAGATTGCATTAAGCTCGGACTAAGCATGATCTTGAAAAAAAAGCCCGATCTTATCGTCTCGGGCATCAATCGGGGTAGTAACGCAGGGAGAAATGTCCTCTACAGCGGAACGGTAGCAGCAACCATTGAAAGCGTGTTACAAGGGGTTCCTGCCATCGCCTTTTCCTGTTACGACTATTGGGATACCGACTACACTATGGCCGAGTTGCATGTTCCTAAAATCATCCACCATACCCTAGATCACCCCCTCCCCACAGGTACATTGCTGAACGTAAATTTCCCAAGCAAGGAAGCCAAAGAGATCAAGGGTTTCAAAATGACCCGACAAGGGAAAGAATTTTGGGCAGAAAATCCTGCTGAAAGGTCCCACCCTGCTGAACGACACACCTATTATTGGTTAGGTGCTAAAATTGCTCAATTTGACGAAGAAGAGGATTGTGACATCACCTGGCTAAGGAAAGGGTATGTCACTGCAGTGCCCATCCATATCGACCAGCTCACTGATAACGAGCACCTCCGCTCACGAAGAGAAAGCTTCGAAAAGATCTTTAATTAAGGAACCGTGCAAAAATAACTTGCACATTTCTGATATCACAGCATCTTCATCTGCTACGTTGCAAATCCTTGAAAACTAAGAAGTTGGCTGCGGATTTGCGCCTTGCAGCTGAAGCGCTGT
>JAAKFP010000015.1 GCA_011065005.1 Chlamydiota bacterium
TTCCCTATGATCTTCATGGCCATGGCGGGAGTAATCCCTGTCGCGTAAAAATGGAAGCCTGCTCGCGCATCCAGCAACGAGGCCCCTTCGCTGACCCAGTCGTACTTTCCTCCCGGGAACGGGTTCAGCCAATTACTTTCGCCCGGGTAGAAATAGAACATCTCATCGCGGGGATACGACCAGATAGTCTTCACGGTGACGGCCCCTGCATTGGCGGCTTCGGTCAGGATTTTCTTCATTCGCGCATCGGGTCTGAAGGGCTGTCCCTTCTTGATGCCGATGGAGGCCAACACCCCCAGGATCTCCGGGTTCTCTCCGTCGCTGGGCTCAGCCTGAACCACCTCGTTCATCTCCTCGAAGATTTTGTAGTCCATGCGGTGGATCGTATTGACAAATTGACCGGATACGTTGACGAAGTTCATCTCTGGCGGATTATCCTTCTTGGACAGTGGGTAGACACGGAAGGCTTTCTTCGTTGCCTCAACGGCCGGTTTCGTAGAGCCGTCCACCTGGAAGCCTCGCCAAATCACCCAATTTCCGTAGGTGTTGGTGCGGGCCACATGATAACCCTCCGGCACGTCTCCCTCATATCCCGGGGGAATGATTAGGAACTTACCACCCTTACCTTCATCCGGTCCGAGGCGCCCGAAGTCTGCGACGTATCTGAACCAGTGATCGTCAATAATTCCCAGAACATCAGGCGGAGTTTCGATGACCATCGGCTCATCCTTCAACTGGAGCCATAGCATCTGGTAAACACTGGTCGTGTTGGCGGTCAGGAACAGCGCCTTGGAGTCCATCAGGTCCTCGAAGAGAACCGCCGTAGTATTGGCCGGCCCGAATTCCAGGATCCCTTTCTTCAGCGCATCCATGGAAGCAATCTGGATACCGCTCAGGAAGGCCTGGAATGCGTGCTGGAAGTCCAGGTTGTCGTAGACCTTCTGAACGGTCTGCTTGTCGGGCACTCCGTCGAAGAAATTCAGGGTGCCGAAGCGGGTTTCCAACTCGTCCGGCGTCGCGATCCCGGGCGGGATCTCCGTTGTCATTTCCATCTTGGGCGGCTCTTTTGCCCAACCTACACTTGCTGCCATCAACGCAACCATAATGACTGTCATCACCTTTTTCATCTCAGCTCTCTTTTTTTTTGTTTCTGGATACAGTATCTCCCTCCTGCTTCATCTTCTCCACATCACCCAGTCTCCAAGTTTTGTCAAAGAGAGGTTTGTCGGGTCCGTAAAGACGGAAGAGGAGAAAGAAGTCTTCTCCGGTCGGTATCCAGTTGGATTCCATTCCACTTGGCGCTCTGGGCGCGAAGTAGACGTCCACGGAACCGTCGTCGTTCTTTTTCATCTTTTCAATCTGTGCAGAGGAGAGCCCCACGCGATCAACGCCTTCCATAAAGCCTTTTGTCTTCATGCTGTAAACGATCACCGACCAGAAATCCTTTGCCGGTGTATCGGCAGAAACCCTCAGTCTGTAGGTGTCTGTTCCGTTCAGTAGTTCTCCGTTCTTATCCCTCAAGCCGCCGAGATAGAAGGTGCTGCCTCCGAGGCTTACCGGGAGATAGGTGCCATAGAAATAGTACTGGGCACGTTCATCGCTGAGCACTCGGTCACTTTGCACAAACGGAAAACCAAGCTTCACCTGCTCCGGGGGCAGATTGAACACTCCCCATTGGCGGTCTTTCCAGAACCGCACCAATGCTCCACCCTCAGTGACGAAGCGATGCTGCAGGAAGTTATAGGCGCACTCCAGGCCTTCCAACATAGCCTTCTTGGTCTCGTTATCGGGCTTAAACTCTTTGCCCTTCTCGATTCCAAGGGTGGTAAGCAGCGCCATCATGGCCTTATCGCGTTCGAGGATCGGCTCTCTCTGAATGAACGTGTTCAGGTCGGTAAAATAGGTCCAATCGTAGACCGGAAGTGTGACCAACTTTTCCGGGTAGGCATCAATGAATGTTGTCTTGGGTGGGTTGGCAGCTTGAGACAAACGATAGACCTTGAGGGACCGTGCGAGAGCGACCTGGTCTTCATTCGTGCCGCCGTTCTTTGCCACTGGCCGGAAAGCAAAATGCACGCCGTAGCTGTAGGGACGGTAAACGAGATACCCGTCTGGGACATCCCCTTTGTAGTCAGGCGGCAGAAAAAGGTACTTACCGCCTTTTCCCTTATCAGCCCCACGTGCACCAACATCCACGATAGGTGCTTGCCAGGCATCAACAAAAGAGCCGAAGAAGGTCGCCTTCTCACTGGACGGAGGAACTTCCACCACCAGCGGGTCGTCCTTGCAGCTTTGTCCGCTGAACACGTAGGGCGTCACGTCATTTGCGGTCAAGAAGCCATGGCGGGAAGTCATAGGCTTCGTCAGATACGCAACGTCCCCAAACTTTCCGCTAAGATCCCGTCGAATGGAAAGCTCAATGTCGTAGATACTTACGGCAGGCAGAGCCCAGATGGCTACCTCACAGGCCCGTTGGACCTTCATCTGGTATTCGATGGATTCTGCTGAATTGCTGGCTCGTGCGGTGTTTGCAGTGCACAGGAAAGCGACAGTAAGAATACTAAACAGCAAGTAGAATGTTCCGGGTTTCAAGGGTTTCTCCCTTTTGTTTGTGCTTTGATGTTTGGAGTCGATACTTTTCTTCGCGACAAGTGATTATCAACAAAAACTCTCTTTATACCTGACTAATAGATCTTCGCAGTCATAAATGTCAATAAAATGCGAGGGGTCAGTGTGAGGGGTCTATCGTAGGATTTTGCAGATGACGACTTTGTCGAAATAGAGTATAATCTTTAGACGACGAAGGTGTGGCTATTGGGGTCCGCGGACAATTATTCTTTTTTAGCATTTAATGGGTTCGATTTTAACAACTTAAAGAGCATATGCAAATAAAAAAAACTGCTGTTTTCTATTTTTACTTTATGTACATGTTTTGCGTCTCATAGATGCTCAGAGGTATATTTGGGCGATTTTTTTGATGTAACTTATGACGAGTCTCTTCAGGAAGATGCTTTCTCAATAGGCAAGGAATTACAGAAGAAGTACCAAGCTGTAGCGAAGCAATTTTCTACAAAAGAACCCACTCAAACAAATCAACAATTTTTACAAACTAAATAAAAGAAGGAATGTTTTTATGAAAAATTCAATTTATATAATTTTATTATCTAGCATAGCTATAACTTTATCAAGTTGTGCAACAATCATGCATGGTACTACCCAAACTGTTGGGATAGCCAGTAATCCGACAAGTGCGAACGTTTGGGTAGATAGGAGATTTGTTGGGAATACACCAACAATCGTTGAAATGTCTCGGAAAGATAACCACGTCGTACGAATTGAGTTAGAGGGATATCAACCCTATGAAGCTACTTTTACAAGACAGATGAGTGGATGGGTTTTTGGTAATCTTGCATTTGGTGGCGTAATAGGATTGGCTGTTGATGCTGTTTCTGGTGGAATTTACGTATTAACACCAGATCATATACAAGCGGAAATGCAAAATCAAAATTTAGCATGCTCCAAAAAATCAAAAGGTTCATTTATTGTTGTTGTGTTAGAACCCAATCCGTCTTGGAAAAAAATTGGAAATCTTATCGCAGCAAAGTAAGCCCTAATTTAGGCATAAGACAAGGATTACAACTAGGGGTCGAGGATCTCAGATCTGACCCCGCTTCCTACTTCTGAGGTGGTAAACGTAGTTTCTATAAACGAGATATTTCCTCCCTCCATTACGGTACCGAGGCCAAGTTGATATTCCGTGTTAGGAACAAGAAAATTATTAGGCACCTTAAACGAGGTTGTGGAATTGGGTAGTTTCGCTGAGAGATTAACATTTAGTTCATTCTGTTCAATATAGATGATGTACGCAGCCAAATTCTTTACTGGGGTCCAAGTGATTTCTAGATCCTTTATCCCTATACCTTTGGCGGCAGTTCTTGGCTGGAGAAAAGCGGTGACTGCTGGCAACGTGTGCCTTAGTGAGGCCTTGTCTTTGAGTTTTACTCCTGAAGAAGTAGTTCCTGAGAAGGTGTATCTGCCTTCCGGATAAGCTGATATTAAACTATCGACATCCCTCGGTTCTGGAGTCTCGAAACGAAATTGCCGTATCCCTAATGTGGAAGCATCAGCAGCAGTAAAGTCGATTACCGTTCGACCGTCCGGAGATATCACCTTGAGATTTGCCAACCCCTCATCATCACCCTTGACCTCGAAGACTACTTCAACGTCACCATCCGTGGCGTTTTGTTCAAAGTGGACGTTTGCCACTTTAAATGGCTTGGGTGAAACTGATTGATTTCCGCCGGCCATTGACAGACCAAAAAATGCTAAAAAGATAATGGCCAAAGAAACAATCTGCAATAGCTTTGTCAATGTAACTCCTTCTATTAAATTCATTTAATGAGTTTTTGCAAATTTTTATGCAATAATTTTCTCATTAATCCAATTTCCACTCCAGAAAAAGGCACAGTATCGATTTTAACGCGAAGACTCGCGAAGTTAGCGAAGAATACGCGAAGAAAATAAAAAGTTTTAAAAATTGATTTTTTTGCCACTATTCTTTCTTTCACTTCTTTCATGACTTTACTCACTAAAATTTTCTTCGCGTATCCTTCGCTAACTTCGCGAGTCTTCGCGAGTCTTCGCGAGTCTTCGCGTTTTACTTTCTTGGAAGAAAAATGGAGTCAAATCTAAAAAAAATTATGGCTTAAAATACGAAAATTGTTGACAGCCCATCCTGTGACTCCGATCACTAATGTAAGGGGGCAGACGAAACTGGGTCAAAACCGAGCCCGTTTGCTGTTAGTCTGTTATTTGCGGCGACAGGAAGCAAAGTTGAAAATGAGGTCGCAGAATAAGTGTCCACATTATATAAAAAAAGAAAACCGAGGAAAGACCATGAAAAAAAATATCGGGTTCTTTAAAACGACGATTCTTGGTGGGTTGATCTTTTTGCTCCCCCTTATTCTTCTAATAACCCTCCTGGGGAAAGCAATTTCCATTATGATGAAGGTCGCCGAGCCTCTCGATGAAATAATTCCTGTAGGGTCTATCGGCGGCATTGCGTTTGTGAATCTCTTGGCTATAGCAGGAGTCATCCTTGTCTGCTTTTTTGCAGGGATAGCTGCTAAAAGTGTTTTTGGGAAAAAAATCTTCCAAAATATTGAGGATAAAATTTCAATCTTTCCTGGATACACCCTTTTTAAAGCTCGAATGACAGGAAGGATAGGAAAAAAAGCAGGGAAAAAGTCACTTCAAATCGTCCTTGTCAAATTTGATGATCTATCTCAAATTGCTTTCGAAATTGAGCGAACACCAGGCGGCCCCGTCGTATGCTTTTTACCTGGTTCTCCAGACCCTTGGTCAGGATCTATCGCCATCGTTTCTGAAAACCAAGTAGAATTAATAAATGCAGAAACGAACGACACAATAAAGGCTTTTGAGAGAATTGGCACTGGAATTTCTGCCATCCTAGAAAAAAGAGACCGTTGAAATGCATGTACTAAATGCAAGGGGTTCAGTCGTAACTTGTTGACTTTTTCTGAGTGAGTCAACAAGTCACGACCCCTCGCCAAACTTGGATTAAGAAGCTTCCATTGCTTCCAAGTTTCCGGTAACTCTTTCTAACGCTTCGACGTTACGCTCGATAGCTCGTGTACTGCTCTCAACAGCACATCTGTTTCGCTGTATAGCGCTAGAGCTGCAATTGACTTCATTGAGCATTTGACAGCCGGACAAGCAAACTACCATTCCAGCCAATAAAATTAAAGAAAATGTCTTCATGGAAAACCTCCAAATAGTTTCCTAATAGAAAGGTTTTTTCATAACATAATGGGGGTTTATGTGTAAAACATTTTTTTTAAGAATCAGGGTGAACGGACTTGTATGACGGAGCCGCCGGAAAAACGCTTTTCCAAGGATCCCAGTGTAACCGTTATCTCCCAGCCATGGTAGGGATCACGGATGCGTGCGCTATCTGTTATTGACTTACTCATACAATATCTCTTTACTATAAATTAACATAAGCTTGATATTTTCTTGATCTTGGCCGCCTACCATTGGGGAAACTTTACAATTCATAGAAAGGAGAAAGAAAATGAATACTTTAAACTTAACACCCGGATACGTCACACAAGGATTTTCCGTTGCACGTGCTGAACTCTTCCATGCTGCAGAGTGGGCAAACGAAAAGCATCATGTCGCTGGCTATATTGCTGGGGTTACGGCAAAACTTCTCAGCAAGGGAACAGAATACCTCGAACTCCCTGTGCGGATCATCGAAGATGTTGCGTTAACGATCATAAACCTCGTAGGAGCTACTTTCAAAGAAGGTTGCCGTAAGAACCTAGGTCACTGTTTCCGTTGTCTTGGCAAAGACTTTTATGACAGCTTGATCACCGCACCGATTGTTTGTATCCACTGGTTAACAGCTGCAGTTGCTGGCTACCATATTGTAAACGCTATTTACGATTTTAATCCAAAACTTCAACAAACAGAAGATTATCACCGTGTAGACTTTTATCGTGTACAGGTGATGAGAAAACATGGACATGAGGCCCTCAAAAGTTTAGATGATCTACTTCCCAGCAAACTACGGGATAAAGATCCTTCCATACTGTTGAACTTGTATAAACAAACTCTTCAGTTCGATTCAGAGAAGTTAAAGATATTTATTGACGGGATGAAGGAAGAACAAAAAAGTCATAAGGCCGAGGTACCAGAAGGTAGTACAGAAGTAAATAATGGATGGGATTGTCCGGAAGAGCTAAAAAGAGACAACTCTGATATGGGAAAGGTCACCAAACGCATTCTGGGACTTTCCTATAATATCGACCTTTCCAAATTAACTAAGCTTAAGCTTAAAATCAAGGGACTCCTTTGCAACATGCTAAACATCCACTACACTTCCGGTGATGATAAAATACGAAAGCAAAAAAATGCTCTGATTGTACTGCTGCATCCCGACAAAAGTGAGAATAATGAAAACTACAGAAAAGCATTTGAAGTTCTTTTAGAGACGCATAGAGCTTACGTCAATGCCTAACCGAAAAATATCCTTGCTAGAGTCGGAAGATCTTGGTAAGATTATCAGCCATCTACATGAGGTTGGAGCATCGGATGACTACGGCCACCAAGAACAAATCTGAAGAGAAAACGACACCTATGATGTCGCAGTGGCATGCCTGCAAGAAGGCAGCGGGTGATGCTGTTTTGTTGTTTCGGATGGGAGATTTCTACGAAGCTTTTTATGAAGATGCCTCGGTGATCTCTAAAGAGCTGAACCTCACTCTCACCAAACGGCAAGATGTCCCCATGAGCGGCGTTCCTCACCACACGTGCGAAAACTATATCGATAAACTCGTAGGCAAAGGATATCGTGTCGCTGTCGCCGAACAGACCAGCGATCCAAAAACCAGCAAGGGCCTTGTGAACCGGGAAGTGGTTAGAGTGGTGACCCCCGGCACGTTGATCAACTCCTCCTTGTTATCTGATAATTCCAACAACTTCTTCGCCTCCCTCACCCGAGTAGGTGCTATTTTTGGATTCGCCATCCTCGATCTCTCAACGGCAGAGTTCCGGGTCTGCGAATTCGAACATGAGCAGGATCTTCTCAACGAGATCTATCGCCTCCAGCCTGCAGAATTTCTCGTGTCCCAAAAGTGTCTAGAAAAACACCGGGATCTCTTTCATGAGATACAGCAAACATACGATTTTCTTCTCAACACAGAAGATGAATGGCGTTTTGACCACCAGATCACCCTCGACTTTCTTCTCTCCCACCTTGGAGTACACAATCTGAATGGTTTTGGATTAACCGGGATGGTTGCCAGCATCAATGCGGCAGGTGCCCTTCTCCACTATCTTCAAGACACCCTGTGTTTGCCTGTGGAGCACATCAAGGAGGTTCACCCCTACTCCACCTCGCACTACATGACCCTCGACAGGACCTCACAGCGCAACCTCGAGCTCACCCGTTCCCTTAACGATGGAAGCCGAAAAAACACGTTATTGAGTATTGTCGACCGAACACACACACCCATGGGAGGGCGCCTGATCCAGCATTGGGTCAAGCAACCCCTTCTCGATGTACAAGGTATTATTCATCGTCAGAATGCGCTAGATTCCTTTTTAAAAAGACCGTGGGTACTGGACAACTTCAAGCCTCTGCTCGAAAAGGTCCGGGACATTGAACGACTGATGATGAAGGTCAGTGCCAACTATGCGATGCCGCGAGACCTTGTCTCTTTACGATTTTCGATGGAGCCTTTGGCGCATATCAAAGCTGCTTTACTTGAAATCGCCGAGGCATCCCCTCTTATTCGTGAAGAAGCGAACAAATTAGACAGCCTTCCGGAGATGACAACCTTTATTGCGAGAGCCCTTGTCGACGAGCCTCCGGCCCGTATGAGTGAAGGGAAAATCATTCGGGATGGATTCCATCAAGAGCTCGACGAATTGCGAGAAATAAGCCGAGACAGCAAGTCGTGGTTGGCTCGCTATCAAATGCAGCTTCGTGAAGATGCCAATATCAAGAATCTGAAAATTGGCTTTAACAGAATGTTCGGCTACTACATCGAAGTCAGCAAAGGGCAAACCGATCGGGTTCCTGACACCTTCCAGCGTAGGCAAACTCTTGTGAATGCTGAGCGATATATTACTCCGGAACTTAAGGAATATGAGCAGAAGGTGTTAACGGCGGAAGAGAAAATTGGAGCTATAGAGGGCGAATTGTTTAGTGCCATCAAAAAAGAGGTCGCTAAATTCTCTGGACAGGTTATCCAAATTGCGCAGGCCTTGGCGCGGATCGATGCACTGCAGTCCCTAGCGGAAGTTGCTCGAACGTATGACTATGTCTGCCCTACTGTGGACGACAGTAGCAAACTCGAAATCTCTCAGGGGAGACACCCCGTCATCGAAGCATCAAATATTGGCGAGAAGTTTATTCCAAACGACACTCTTATTGACGATCAAGAGAACAGGCTTCTGCTGATTACTGGTCCGAACATGTCGGGAAAATCGACCTATATCCGTCAGGTTGCTTTGATCACAATCCTGGCTCAGATGGGCTCTTTTGTTCCTGCAAAAAGCGCACACATAGGAATCGTTGATAAGGTTTTTACGCGTATTGGAGCAAGCGACGACCTCTCTCGCGGGCAGTCGACCTTTATGGTGGAAATGACGGAAACCGCAAATATCCTAAATAATGCTACCGATCGGTCACTGGTGATTCTTGACGAGATCGGTCGCGGAACCAGCACGTATGATGGAATCTCCATCGCCTGGTCGGTCGCGGAGTTCCTCCTCACAGCTGAAGGAAGAATGGCAAAAACGTTGTTTGCCACGCACTACTGGGAACTGACGAAACTCGAAGAAAAAGTGCCTGGAGCGGTGAATTACCACGTTGCTGTCCATGAAAGTGACGATCACATCGTCTTCTTGCGAAAAATTGTTAAGGGCAGCACAGATAAGAGCTATGGCATACACGTAGGTCGCTTGGCGGGCCTGCCATCTTCTGTGATCGATCGGGCAAAAGAGATCTTGGTGCATCTGGAGGAAAATGCCAACAGGAAGAGCACCTTTGAGCCTTCACGTCCCAAGCGCCGCCGAAGGGCCAAACCAAAAACGAACGAATATCAGCTTACCTTTTTTAGTTGATTCTCAACCACTTACGATATAATAAAATATTTTCTAACCATTTTTCTTGACTTCCATCTCTCCTAGGAGGATAGATTGAATAAATAGCACATATGAACCTAGAGGAGGTGGATTATGGTCCAGAAAACCACAATAAAAGTAACAACAATAGCACGCACGCCAACAAGACATCGAACATCTCGAAGAATCCCAACTGCGGTAAAGAGAGTCATACGCCGCACAAAATAGCACCAATCTCTCGCGATCACCACTACGGTGATCGCGCTTTTCCTTTTTTTTTTCTCCACACTTTGCTAATCTAGGCTTTCCCTTAGAGAAATCAAAGGAAAAAGTGACTGCTAAAATTGAGCCCCCCAAATTTCATCTGACTACCTGCCACGACAACAACAGCATGATCCTGCAATTTGTCTTGTTCGAACTCCTCAAAGCTTTTGAAGAGTTGTATAAAATTGAACACTCTATTTCAGAAGTAAAGCTCACCCCAACAAATAAGTTATCCAAAAGCGACCGTGTTCATCTTCATTCTATAGCCTCTTCTCTAGCAAAGCTGATGGGTAATACCTCAAAAAATGTGCGGATTACCGCATGGACCATCAATGATGGAGTCCTCGCTAAGCTAAAAAACTATTGCTCTTACTTTGCAAATAACCTCGACCCCGACAGTGCTAATGGTGCTGCTCTGCTACGCATCTCCGATCAAGCCTGGACTATTGGCCTTGAGAGTTTAGAACTTAACCGAACCGCGCAGCAAGTACCCTCTCGGGGGAGTCCGAACGTTCTAGGTTTGAAGACAACATTTGAGAGATTGAAAACTAAATTGCTTCGCCTTGCGAAGGTGGTAGCAAACATTTGCACCGAGTTTCATGAGGATGAAAATGTTCTTTTCTTCCTTCTCCGTCATCGTGAGGAGCTAGATCGCGCCATAAAAAAAGGTTTTGTGTCGAAGCTTTTCTCTCAAATGTTCCCCAACGGGTTGAAAAAAGTAGAGAGGATCCTTAAGAAAAAATACTCCTCCAGAGGATTTGAGCATCTGATTCCTGTAATTACCCAAAAACTCTCAGAACTTGATATGGCACAGCAATGACGCAAGATAACGAAGATTTTGCCGATCTACTTGCTATGACTGAGATCCATCTCCTTCAGGAATATTCTCGAAAAGATTGGCTCCTAACGGATAGAGAAACATACGAATACTTTAAGGAGTTCTCTTCAAAAAATAGACCGGCACCCTCTGCACAGAAAGCGCCAAAGGCTCCACCTCCCCCTGTCATCCCTAAATCTCCAGCCATCCAGAAACCTCCACCTCCACCCCGCAAACCTATTCCTCCGAAAAAGCCTACCCCGGAAGCTCCCAAACCGGAACAGAAAAAAGAACCCTTAACATCGTCTACACCTATAGAGCTGCACCCTCCCTCCTCTCCAAAAGCAGCAGAATTTGCCGACATTCACAAAATTCTGACAACGAAAGTCCCTTCTCAGAAAATTATTGATTCTATCCCTGATGACACCCACGCCAAAAGTGTTCTAAACCAGTGGCAGAAAAAAGACCAAAATCTTGAGGTTATCATCCTCTGTTCCGATAAAGAAACCTCACATCTCACCTTTCTTGCAAATCTTGCCAAAGCGATCGAGGTCCATTTTTGTTCCGCTTCCGTCATCTCTACCAAAGATCAGAAGCTAGAACAGCTTTTGAACACCCCGGAGTTAAAGCTGGTCATCTGCACAGAAAAGAATGTGACCTCTTTGGGAGATAGCAAAGCCCCAATCCTCAGACTTCAAGATCTTGAGGAATACCTGAAAGATCCACAACTCAAAGCAGGACTTTGGAAGGAATTGTGTGAGGTAAAACTCGCCTCATCCTGTTGAATGCCATGACAAAATTTGCTAAGTATGTTTCAGTAGTCTTAGATGTCGCCCTCGACAAAACGCTGGACTACGGAGTGCCCGCGCACCTTGTCGATCAAGTGAAAAGAGGCATGCGTGTGGAAGTTCCTGTGCGAGGGCATAAGAGGTCGGGCTATGTTTTTGAGATCAAAGACAAACCTGCATTTCCTCGAGTGCTGCCAATCGCTGGTGTGTTATCTGATCATGAACTCGTAACGGATGATTTGTTCCAATTGGCATTGTGGATTTCTGAATACTACTACGCTCCCCTGTCTCGGGTTTTAAAGGTGATGCTCCCTTCAAGCATTCGCAAAGGAATACAACCTAAACAGCAGCTGTTTGTCATGAGAGCAGAAACTCGTGAAAAGCTCCGAAAGCTTTGTGCGGATATCAGGGGGAAGTCGCCAGGGCAAGCAGCTGTTCTAGATGTCATGTTAAATGTAAAAAAGGGAATTCTCTTATCGGAATTATTGGAAAAAACAAAAGGATCTCGAAGCCCCGTCGACACCTTAGTGAAGAAAGGATGCTTACTTCTCGATATTGTCAGAGTTGACCGTTCTCCACTGGTTGACGAACAGTATTTCCGTTCCAAGGCAAAGGTTCTCAATGAAGATCAAGAATGCGCATTAAAGAGTATCTTGGAGAGCCTCGAAAATCACCGATTCCAACCTCATCTGCTGCATGGAGTGACCGGTAGTGGAAAAACCGAGGTTTACATGCAAGCAATCCAGCATGCTCTCAAGGCTGGAAAAGGCGCCATCATGTTGGTGCCGGAGATCTCTTTGACAGCGCAAACGATTGAGCAGTTTCGAAGCCGTTTCGAGGAAAGTATTGCGATCTTGCATCACCGGCTCAGCCATGGAGAGCGGTGTGATGAATGGAATAACATCCGCCAGGGCAAAGCAAAGATCGTGATCGGAGCAAGGTCCGCGGTGTTTAGTCCCGTACAGAATCTTGGACTCATCATCGTTGATGAGGAGCATGAGCAGTCCTACAAGCAGAGTGAAGAAGCCCCCTGCTATCATGCCAGGGACGTTGCTGTGGTGCGCGGAAAGATGACCAACAGTACAGTGATCCTTGGGAGCGCCACACCTAGCCTGGAAAGCTATTTTAATGCGAAGAGTGGAAAATATGCTCTCAGCCATTTACGGAATAGAGCGGAAACGAGCTCCACACCGGAAGTGGAAATCGTGGACATGAAGAGGGAGTTCGAAAAAGCCCAAGGGTTTACAAATTTCTCCGATACCCTCCTTAAAGGAATCAAAAAGCGACATGCTACAGGAGAGCAAACGATCCTATTTTTAAATCGTAGAGGATATCATACCACTCTCTTTTGTCGGGAATGTCGACAGTCGGTGCAGTGTAAACATTGTGACACAACCCTTACGTTCCACTTGGGAGAGAATACCCTATCCTGCCACCTGTGCGGCTATGCCCTTACACCCCCGCCGAACGAATGCCCCGAGTGCCAGAGCCCCAATCCGATGAAATACCGAGGAGTAGGCACAGAATTACTACAAAAGTCGTTGCACGCCATCCTTCCGGAAATTCGCACGATCCGGGTTGATGCCGACACCACCCGCCATAAAGGGAGCCATCAGAAGCTGTTGCATGACTTTGGAACAGGAAAGGCCGATGTATTGATCGGCACGCAAATGATTGCAAAAGGCCTGCACTTTCCGGAGGTCACACTCGTAGGGATCATCAACTGCGACACCAGCTTAAACATCCCCGACTTTCGCGCTTCCGAAACTGTCTTTCAGTTGATCACCCAGGTCGCAGGACGTGCTGGTAGGGGTGTGACCCCTGGAGAGGTTGCCCTGCAAACGTGTATGCCGGAAAACAGCACCATCAAACTCGCTGCAAAGCAGGATTATATCGCTTTTTATAATGAAGAGATCGCCATACGGGAAATGTTCCACTTCCCTCCCTTTTGCAGTATGGTGAAGGTCATGTTCTCGGGCACTGATAAGAACATTACGAATAGCATCGCGACAAGGTTTCGAGAGCAACTTCTCCAGAAGTTGACTTCCAATGTTGAGTTGAATCCCGTCATTCCCGCGGGTCACGCCAAAGTCAAAGACAAGCATCGCTTTCAATTTTTGATCCGCGGCCCCAGCATTTATCCGATCACTCGTGCGATAAGATCTGTGCAGGACCACACACGCCTTCCCTCAAAAGTTAGGGTGTTTGTAGACGTAAATCCCCTGTCCACTTTTTTCTAGACTTTTAGTCTTTCGACATACTAATCTTTTGAACCGGATAATGACCTCCGACCGTATCTCCCAACAGCTTGACGTTGAGTGCACACAAAAAATCAATCCCCTAGTGAGCCTCATGAAAACGGCGATAGAGAAAGGTCAAATAAGGACCGTTCTTGGTCTGATGTAGGCAGGCTGCTCCCCTACTTAATAGAGAGCTCCAACTGAGAAGCAATAAACATCAAATTCTTAAACTCAACTTCTTCATAGAAATGCGATTTTGAATAGAATATTCTCCCTAGCAAACCTCTTTTTCTCAAGCAAATGAATATCTCCTCATCCGTTGAAATATTGAATGTTTTCCACAGATGACCATACCCTCTCCCTATCGAAAGCATATCATAAAAAGCCTCTTTATTATCCATATAATCAAACCCATATGAACCCTTTTTCCTGAGCAAATAGCTAGTATTGACCTTTTCACCTGAACGCTCCAAGATCTCCCATCCTTTTGCTATTTTCTTTTCCGCCAGCCAATCTATCATCGTTCGTTTATCATCAAAAAGGAAGGCTTCTTCTTCACCCCACCTCTTGAATTTAAATGTGAGTAAAAAAGTTCCATCTGTTCTTGTTTTGAACTTTATAGTATTCATTGTTACACACCGTAACACCTGACTAATGAGACGATTGATATTATTGACCGTTTCTGGTGGAAGGCTTTGTAATTCCTGAGGATGGGCCATCGAAAGTGATAGTAATAACTCAGTTTCAGAAGCTGAAAGCCCTTGAAATTGGGTTTTCTGAGAATGAGAGCTAAAGCTAGACTGTGCAATCGCATCTGCATTGTGAGTCTCTTTTCTTTGCTTGTCTCTTTGACAATCACCTGCTTGAAAGGAAGAACTACCTCCCACATTAATAGGTTGTGTTACATTGTTCATAAATATTTCCTCAATATGTTTATTTCTATCCACCTCTCTGCAAAGAGGAACCCTCCTTCAAGTAATTCACGTATTATCCTAGAAAACGCAGTTGAAAATGATCTATAAGTGCAAGATTTTGGTTCATAACCGCTTACAATGGAGGGTCACATTCCCATACGGTGAAGGGGCCCTCCATTGTAAGCGGTTGTGGG
>JAAKFP010000150.1 GCA_011065005.1 Chlamydiota bacterium
TATCATCTTCACTTGCTTTGTTGCAAATCTTTGGAAACTAATAAGTTGACTGCAGATTTGCGCCTCGCAACTGAAGAGCTATAACAGCCTAAATGTAAAGGTTATTTCTTCTAGCCTCCTAAACCGTGCGGGGTATACCTTAGGATTGAGCATATCCGCAATAGCTTCACGCAATCTCTTTGGGAAAATCGGATCCTTTGGATTGCTAGGCTGACCTTCTATCTCTTTTTTCTTTGCGTCTTTGCGCCTTTGCGTTTAATTTTATTTCTTAAGTTGACACCATTACCTGAACGGTTACCCCAGAACACTCTAGGTTGCCATCTTAATAAAGATTTATCTTGCCCTTAATACAATCTTTATGTAATTATACTATAATAAAAGCTCAAAAATAAGAAATTATGCAAACTTTTTTAATTTTCAAACAAAAGAACTATAACCAATAAGTAATACTATGGAACTCAAACCTATTTCATTTTTCAAAGAGTACATCATCAACCCATTTTCTAGTGATCTGACTTTGGGTGAGAAGATTCTGGCCTTGGCGCTATCTATCCTTCTTGCACCAATAACACTGGGAATTTTGCATATTGTTTGCTATGCCCTGCGAAATAGACATATACGACAATGCAAAGCAAATCTAATCGTAGACAATAACGATCGCTTTCAGAACATTGTCAATAAAACAGACAGGGTCGCCAGAAAAATCCTGCAACCTAACAATACTACCGCTAGCCAAGACGATGTCCCACAATTTATACAAAAGATGATTGAGGAAACTTACGCGCAACCACTCCCCGAAAGATCTGAAGTCGAGGTTCCATTTCGAGATGGTGAAACCTGGGATAAAGTGAAAACTGTCAAGTGGGGTGAATTATCCCCCTCTGAAAAGATTGAACTTAACAACCACTACGCTCACCCTCATAATCGAGTTGAAGATACATTTTTTAATAGAGCTCTAATCGATGCATACTTCTTTGGAGAAGGCCAATCCCCCTACTTAGAAAACGACCCAAAAAAACACCACGGAAGTGATCACGCAGTACGTGCAGGGATCTTTGCAGGTGTTTTCGCCTACCTTTATAACAAATACCATCCAGACTATGACGTAACAAGTCAAGACGTTACTTTTGCTCAACTTGTTGCCTCTGGGCATGATTGTGCTAGGCAGACAGAAGGGACAGATGTTTATGACGACTGGAGCGCAGAGAAAACCCTCCAAGTGTTAAAGGACATGGGGGTCAGCGATCCAAAAATACTTGAAGATGCTAAAGAGGCTATCGCCGACAAAGATAGCAAAGACTATGAAAAAAAATCGCTCATCGCCAAGTGTGTTCAAAATGCTGACTGTGCAGAATTTTATCGTTTATCATGCGACAGCCCCGTCCAAAGAAAAGCAAGCTACGAACACTCCAGAGACTATCTAGATATCTTCCAGGAGTTGAAAGAACTTAGCGGTGAAAATTTAAACCACCACCTCAAAGGAAATGCAACCTATGGTGATTTTCTTGAGGCATTGGATGCCGTTAGGTATGAGCTCAATTTGTTAATCTACAGAACGCATCAAAAAGGGAAGCGCAAAGAGTTCTCCGAGCCTGGAAAAAACTATTATAACAAACTCCTCGCAGAAATAAACCGGGTAGAGTTTCCACTTATCAATAGCATTTTAATGAATACAGAAATCAAAGCTCCCATAAAACCAAAAGCACCTGAAGAGATAAATAATGATAAAATTATTGCTCGCTATATGCCATGGAAGCACTTCGGATCAAAGTATACCCCTACTCATAACCTTCAAACTCTCCGCGATTCTATTGACCAACGCGACAGTAGAGAGAGTACATTAAAGATCCTAAGAAAACTTGATGCGGAGTTGCAGAAACGTACCTTTGCATCAAATCAGTTTGATCTACTACTTAAAATACTGCCCACTAATTCAAAGATCCTAGAAGAGCTTTTAAATGTTTTTGCAAAAATGTCTCCAATACTAAGGGACGAAAAGCGAAAACAGTTGCTAAATGAACTAGAAAGAGCCGATCGAAAAAACGAATATAAGGATGCAATGGAAAGGTTGAAAGATCTCAATGACCAAACTCTCAATGCTGCTTTCATGGACCTCAAGCACAGCTATTTGAAAAAATATTTAAAAGAAAATCCAGATTCTTCCAATGAAGAAGAAATTCGAGGTCATGCTCAAGAACTCAAAATTATATCAGGAGAATTGCTCGGTTATTATAACAATTCCCACAAAAAACTTCGAGATATCCGCGTACAAACAACGGTATCTCTAGCACTAGAAAAGGCATGCTCTCTCTATTTGAAAGTCAATGACCAAGAAGGTGCGAAAAAAGCCCTGGACCTTGCCGCCAAAGGAATAATCATTGATGAAGACAATGCAGCCTATAATATCAACCATGTTCTGGATCAATTACCGGAAGATAAGCCTGTATTCTTGGTAAAAGGATGCGGCTTTTTAAGAAACTTGCATCTAAGAGCATGTAAAAAAATAATCGATGGAGATCATACCCGAGAGCTTAGTTTCGAATTGCCATCAAAGATTAGAAAAGAGGTAAACAAAAAACTGGAACTTTTGCAAGGGGACCCGAACGTTGAAATAACCACAGTGGTAGCTGCCTACCCAAAAAAGAACTTTGCAAATGGGGAATATGAAAGTAACGATGCCCTTAGTGTAGGTAGAGAACGTAAAATTACATTCAAAGATTCAAAAATTGAAGTTTACATTGGGAATTCGAAATTTTTTTTCAATCAATATCACCTGGTTCGACTGCAGATGAAAGAGGGAACTACTATACAACAATGCCATCAAGCATTGGCGAAAATCGGCCTTCCAATGGCTTTGATGCAATCCAGACCGGAAGATGCAAAAAAAGAAGCTTTAGCTCATGCTCTAATCCTGCGGTTTCCCTCCCTATATTATTCTATTGTTCTTGAAAAAAAACCAGAAGCCGAACCAAAAGATATTTATAATCAACTAACGGAAAAACAGAAAAGCATCATCGATAAAGACCTTAAAAATATTCAAATATCCTACGTTAACGAAAACCATCTTGAACTGGTCAATCCCCACTTAGGTAGGGAAGCGTGGAATGCTGGAGCTCGGGCGCTAGGTGCTTTTGTCAATGGAGGCAATATTGAGGAGACGTCTGGGCTGATCGCAAAGATTTTACAGTCTGGCTTCCTTTCCTCTCAGGAAAGATTCCAAAGAGGCATCCTCGGATTGGGCTGTTGCCCAAAAACAAATTATTGGGCAGGTTCAGGGAATCAGGTGTTCACAAGAACCTTACCAAAAAGCTGGTTTGAGAAAGAGGTTCCCTTAGAGAATTTTGCAATTCGAGGACCTGTTATGGTTCTCCTCGATGTTCAAGCCTTCGAAAGGATGCCCTATTCCCATCCTAAGGATCGGAGTGGATTGAGAAATCCCGATCTTATATCACCCCTATGGACCCCCATTAATCAACCGCCCGAATTCTTTTTTAGTGGAAAAGAAAAACTTAAAGAGATGTCGGGCTTTGCGGACTTCATTACAGAACTAGATAAAAATGGATCTGTACAGACAGAAACAATGTTTGACATCACCTTAGGACCACAATACATTAGAAAACTCGTTGTTACAAGCAGGGCCGATAAATATGTCCTCATGAAAGAACTCGAGAGCAATGAAATATATGAAATCGCAGGCACTCCCTTAGAAGATGCCGTCATCGTTTCGGATAGGCTCCAGAAAAACATGGTCGACAATTTCGAAGACCCCAAAAAACCCAGCATTGCAGCTGAAGCGCTGTGATATCAGAAATGGTTAAGTTATTTTTGCACAGTTCCTTAGGGATTACGACTCTACTTCACCTCTGACTTGACGATCTTGCCGCAGGCGACCCTTTTCCCAGCATTTCCGGTGGGGTTTGTCATCAAATCATCTTCACCCTCATGGACGATGACAGACTTCCCAATAATTGAGTGTTCCCCTCTTAGAGAGATCACGCGATCAATGCGGTCATAGTGTGCAAACCCAAATTCATCAGCTTCCAGGTTTCCTAAGTCTCCAACATGTCTTTCATAGCTGTCTGGACCTCCATGCTTCTGGTTGGTAGGGTTGAAATGCCCTCCCGCAGAACTCGCATCTGCAGCACTACAATCCCCGTGCTCATGGATATGAAACCCATGTTTTCCGGGGGTAAGACCACCAATATCAGCGATTATCCTGACTCTACCTTCCACTTCTGTAAAGGTGACAGCTCCGACGACATCGCTGCCCTCTTTGGGATTGACGACAGCGAATGCTTTGTGTCCACTGGAAGACTCCGTTGTCATCTCCTCAGCGGCTTGCGACTCTTCTTGCGATGTTTCTTTATCGTCAGCAGACTGGCAACCGAAGACGGCTAGACCGATCACCGCTAACAATGAGATCGCTTTTAAATGTGTTGATTGAATCATAAAGACCCTCCAAGTAACTTATTCATTTACCATCATATTCCTGTTAAAGTTTTTTTTCAAACTCATCTTCAGTAAGTATTGAAATTTCTAGAGCTTTGGCTTTATCAAGCTTTGATCCTGCTGCTTCTCCAGCAAGAACATAGTCTGTTTTTTTGCTCACCGAACCAACGACCTTCCCTCCTCTTTCTTTAATGAGCGCTGATGCTGCCGGACGGGTATAATTTTGTAGTGAACCCGTTAACACAAAAGATTTTCCTGAGAACGGGTGGTCTGCATAGCTTTTGATAACGAGTTTCTGTGGCTGCACCCCATGCGTTAACAACCGCTCCATCTCTTTTTGGTTGTTTCCATCAGCAAAAAAATCCACTACAGCATGGGCACCTTTTTCTCCTATTCCATCAATGTCCTTCAGTTCTTCTACATCCATTTCGGATAGGGTTTCCAAGTCTCCGGCATTGTTCGCAAGCAATTCAGCTGTTCCTGTTCCAACGTATTTGATCCCTAAGGCCATGATAAACCGCTCCAAGGGAACTTTTCGGGAATGGTCGATACTTTCTAAGAGCCTTTGCACAGACTTAGATTTAAAGCCTTCGAGTTGCAGCAACTGCATTTCTGTAAGAGTGTAGATATCGGAAGGGGTCTTGACAAAACCTCTTTTCATAAGCTGTTCAACAACCTTTTCTCCGAGGTTTTCTATGTCCATCGCCTCTTTTCCGGCAAAGTAGGTAACCTTCCGCTGCTGCTGCTCGGGACAATGGGGATTCGGACATCTTACAGCCACCTCCCCTTCGATGCGGACAAGTTCTGTACCACAGCTAGGGCATTTTTGGGGCATTTTCCAAGGATGGCTTCCTGCTGGACGGGATTTGGGATCCACTTCGACAACTTTTGGGATCACATCCCCCCCTTTTTCTATAGTTGCGAGGTCACCAACCCGAATATCTTTTCGCCGGACCTCTTCTTCGTTATGCAGCGTCGCCCTCGAGATCGTGCTACCAGCTAAGAGCACCGGTTCTAATTCTGCAACGGGGGTACAAACCCCTGTTCTACCAACTTGAACGGTAATATCTTTAATACGTGTTTGGGACTGTTCTGCAGCAAACTTATAAGCAACAGCCCAACGAGGATTTTTTCCGGTACTGCCTAGATGTTCCTGCTCTTGTAAATCGTCAAGCTTAATCACGATCCCATCAATTTGATAGGGTAAGGTATGACGAGCCTCCCTCACCTTCTCAGCAAAAGCCCAGATCTCATCGATGGTTTGGCACTTTGCCCGATATTCAAGAGTAGGAAGGCCGATCATTTGCAGAAACTGATGGGATTCATATTGGCTATTGATTTTTTCTGAGGGTTTCTCCGCTATGGCATAAAAAACGACAGACAACTTCCTACTTGCTGCTTGTTTTGGGTCGAGAAGTTTCAGCGCTCCCGCCGCAGCGTTTCTCGGATTTGCAAAGAAAGGTTCTCCCGCTTTTTCTCGCTGGGTGTTTATCCCTTCAAATGCCGGAATTGGCAGATAAACCTCCCCACGAACTTCTAGGTGTTCGGGTATCTCTTTTCCATACAATTGCAAGGGAAGGGATGCTATCGTCTTCATATTCACTGTAATATCATCACCTCGCTTGCCGTCGCCACGAGTAACCCCCTGCACAAAAGCTCCGTTCTTATAAATCGCTGATACGGCAATACCATCCATTTTCAGTTCACATGAGAAGGAAAACTCTTTTTCTCCTACAAGTTTATGCATTCTTTTGATGAAATCTTCAATTTCCTCTGTGTTGTAGGTATTTGCCAGGGAAAGCATGGGGGTTTTATGTTTAACGGTCTTGAAACCTTCAGTAAGCATCTCCCCCACACGTTGCGTTGGAGATGTAGGAGACACCCATTCGGGGTGCTGCTTTTCGACCTCCT
>JAAKFP010000151.1 GCA_011065005.1 Chlamydiota bacterium
TCATCTTCACTTGCTTTGTTGCAAATCTTTGGAAACTAATAAGTTGACTGCAGATTTGCGCCTCGCAACTGAAGAGCTATAACAGCCTAAATGTAAAGGTTATTTCTTCTAGCCTCCTTAGTTTGACTAGGTTCAACTAGCCAAACTAAACCGTGCGGGGTATAAAGAAATCAATTATATATTTGATGGTCTTTTTTGCAAAGGCAATTTTAACAGGTTTTTTGATGCATGACACTAGGTCTGAACGGTTACCATCTGAACGGTTACCATTGACAAAGAAATAATTATATGTTATCATGCTTATTTAAAATAACAAAGAAGGCCTTAACAAGATGAACTTCAAAAAGATACTTAACACAAACACAGCTCTTACTTTCGCAGTGATTCTAGGATTGACCGCCGGATACCTACAAAGCCCAACAGCAGATACTGTAGCTTCCATAATTTCTCAAATTTTTATTAATCTTTTGAAGCTGGTCAGCTTGCCGATCATATTCTTATCCATCGTATCGACAGCATCGGGTATGGAAAGCATTAGTGAGATAAAAGTCCTAGGGAGAAAAGTCCTCAAATATACCTTGTTAACCACAGTCATCGCGGCGTCTCTAGCATTAATTCTTTTCGTAGTGATAAATCCTGTGAGGACCTCCATTATTCCCGAAGAAAGTGTCGGAGTTGCTCCGGGATCCCTTCCAGGTTACATGGAATACTTAATACAAGTGATTCCTAGCAATATTGTTCAGCCTTTCAGTGAAAACAGTGTGATTGGTGTGTTATTTTTAGCAATGTTGCTCAGTTTTGCGATTTTGACGTTGCCTAGTGAGAAGAGAAAGGTGCTCAACACATTTTTCTCGAGTCTCTATGCGGCGATCATGAAAATCACTACATGGATTGTCAGTTTGATGCCAATCGCTATCGGGGCTTTCATCGCCCTTTTCATCAAAGATCTACGAAGTGGACTTGAAATCAAAAGTCTTGCCTTGTATTTGACCTGCGTCATCGCAGCAAACTTGATTCAGGCTTTTCTGGTTCTGCCTGTCATACTAAAAAGCAAAAACATTTCCCCTGTCAGGCTTGCTAGGGGAATGTTCCCAGCCCTCTCTGTGGCGTTCTTTTCAAAATCCTCAAGCGCAGCACTTCCCATGGCTATGAAGTGTGCCGAAGAAAATGTGAAGATTTCTAGAAAAGTTGCCAGTTTCAGCTTGCCCCTTTGCACAACAATTAATATGAATGCATGCGCTGCATTCATTCTCACAACAGTACTCTTTGTGTCTATGAGTCATGGGGTTACTTATTCAGCTCCTGAAATGGTCTTGTGGGTAGTAATCGCTACTATTGCCGCTGTTGGTAATGCAGGAGTTCCTATGGGATGCTATTTTATCTCGAGCGCTTTTCTGGCAGCGATGAACGTTCCTCTAAATATTTTGGGAGTGATTCTCCCTTTCTATGCCTTGATTGATATGTTAGAAAGTGCCATAAATGTCTGGTCTGATTCTTGTGTGATGACCATTGTGCAAAAAGAACTCAATCAGGAGCAAGCAATTGCTTCAAATGACGACATAGAAGGTCTTCCTTGCGAGCTTTCTAGCGTGTAGAAATTCACCAATATTTTCGTTTCTTATTGAGAATCAGAGGGTAAAGAAAGGATTTTTTATTCAGTTCTGAATAATTAAAGATTTTATGTTAACATAACCCTAGAAGACGCAGTCTTCTAGGATAATCAGTGTAGGGTATTAAGCATCAATAGGACCCGGTAAGGATGGAGAAAGGAAATCAGGATCGCTTTTTTTCGCATAATCAGAAGAAGATCATTGCTGAACTTGGAGAAAAAAAACTCCTTGAAGCTTTGCGTAAGATGCTGCTTATTCGCAATTTTGAAGTACGGGGGGAGTCTGCCTATCTTCAGGGAAAAATTGGCGGCTTTTTTCATTCCTATATGGGACAGGAGGCCATTCAAGTTTCTGCTGTACAAGTTTTTGGTCCAAAGAATTGGTGGATCACTTCCTACCGTTGCCATGCTTTGGCGCTTCTCCTTGGTGCGACTTCTGACGAGTTAATGGCAGAGCTTTTTGGACGAATTACAGGAAACGCAAAAGGTCGCGGCGGTTCTATGCATTTCTATACAGACCGAATGCTGGGAGGCTTTGGGGTCGTTGCTGGGCAGATTCCAGCTGCAACCGGCGCAGCCTTTGCTTTGAAATATCAGAACATAAAAGATCAGGCCGCTATTTGTTTCTTAGGAGATGGTGCTGTCGCACAAGGAGTCTTCCACGAGTCGTTAAATATGGCGTCGTTATGGGATTTGCCCTGTATCTTCATCATAGAGAATAATCATTGGGGGATGGGCACCGCTATTGAAAAGGCTGTCTGTGTAAAACGATTGGCTGAGGATAAAGCACCTTCATTTAACATCAAAGGCTATACCCTTGATGGAATGGATTATTTCAACTGTTATGCTGGATTTAAAGAGATCTACCAAGAGGTGATAAAAACGAGTCGTCCCGTGCTTGTGGAAGCGATTACAGATCGATTTCGTGGACATTCTATCTCCGACCCGGGCCTCTATCGAACAAAAGAGGAACTCAAAGAGACGATGGTTAGGGGCCCCTTGATCTTGTTGAGAGATGCTCTTATTGAAGCGAAAATCCTCGATGAAGCCACCTATAAGGAGATGGATAAAGAGATGCGAGAGAAAATGATCGCCTCCTTGGAATATGCTGATGAAAGTCCTTGGCCCGATCCCATAAGTTTGGAAGAGGATGTTTTTGCACCCTGAGATGTTGTTGATGATGTGAGGAACATGAGTACTCAAGTTATAGAAATACGTGAAGCCCTGAGGCAAGCCATAGATGAGGAGTTGGAGAGGGATCCTGCTGTCTTTGTTATCGGAGAAGAGGTCGGAGAGTATAATGGCGTCTACAAGATCACAAAAGGTCTTCTTGATAAATGGGGACCGAAAAGAATTGTTGACTCTCCCATTTCGGAGTCAGGATTTGCAGGGTTAGGTATTGGGGCCGCAATGTGTGGACTTCGACCGATTGTAGAATTTATGAGCTTTAATTTCTCTTTTGTTGCCGCGGACCAGTTAATCTCTAATGCTCCCAAAATTCATTACATGTCCGGGGGTCGGTTTAAGGTGCCGATCGTTTTTCGTGGTTCTAATGGTGCAGCAGCACAAGTGTCTAGCCAGCACTCCCACTGCGTAGAAGGAATTTATAGCAACGTGCCGGGGTTGATTATTATCGCTCCTAGCAATGCCTATGACCACAAGGGACTGCTTAAGTCTGCAATCAGAAATGACAATCCAGTCCTTTTCTTGGAAAACGAACTCTCCTATGGCGAAAAAATGGAGATCCCTACAGAGGAGTATACGATTCCGATCGGCAAGGCAAATATCATTCAGCGGGGATCAGACATCACTATAGTCTCCCATAGTCGAATGCTTCTTGTCTGTTACGAAGCAGTTCAAGAGCTTGCTAAGAGAGGGATAAAGGCGGAGTTGATCGATCTGCGCACCATTAAACCCCTAGACATAGCAACGATAGCGCATTCCGTGCGGACTACCAACAAATGCGTTTTGGTTGAAGAGGGTCATATTTTTGGAGGAATCTGCGCAGAGGTTGGATTTCAAATCATGGAACATTGCTTCGATTACCTTGACGCTCCTCTCGAAAGGGTTGCACAAAGAGAGACTCCCATGCCATACTCTAAGGTCTTGGAGCATGAAACACTGCCGACAGTTCCAAGGATTTTGGCAGCGGTAAACAAAGCATTAAACTTGTAGGAGAAAAAAGACGATGCCTTTCACAGTTACAATGCCTAAACTTTCCCCCACAATGGAGGTTGGCACGATTGCCAAGTGGTATAAGAAGGAGGGAGAACAGGTCGAATCCAATGAACTGCTTCTCGAAGTTGCTACCGATAAAGCAACCATTGAACATAATGTTCTTGATGGTGGATGGCTTCGAAAAATTCTTATCGAAGAGGGGGGAGAGGCAAGTGTGAATCAGCCTATAGCCGTCTTCACCGAAGAGAAAGATGAGAGCATTGAGGGATACGAACCCGAAGGGATTGTTGTGGAGGAACTGGAGGAAATAGAGGAAGAGATTGAGGAAAGAAGAGAGAGAAAAAAGATTAAACGCAAAGGCGCAAAGAGGCAAAGAGAGAAGAGAGAGGATAGAGAAGAAATAAAACACAGAGACGCAGAGACGCAGAGAGAAAAGAGAAAAATTGTGCAGCCCTCCTTTGCTCCGGAACCTCCTCTTGAGGAGTATGCCTTCGAAATTCCCACAGAAGCTGTTGAGAAACGTGTCAAAGCTTCCCCCCTGGCGCGCAAGCTTGCAAAAGAACAAGGGCTGGACATTAGCACCGTAAAAGGCACGGGCCCTAGCGGTAGGGTTATGAGCTCTGATTTGGAGCGTGCGCAGAAGTCAGGAACGGTCGTTTTTGGAAAGCGTGAGGTTCCCACACTACCGCCAGGAACCTATGAAGAGGAAGCTTTAACCCCGATGCGGAAAGTGATTAGCCAGCGGCTCCAAGAATCCAAAGCGTTTATTCCCCATTTTTATGTAAGTCAAGCCGTCAATGTTCAGTCTCTCTTAGATATTCGTGAACAGCTTGGCAATATGGACATTAAAGTTACCTTGAATGATTGCCTAATAAGAGCCTGCGCACTAGCCCTTAGGGAGCACCCTACTGTGAATAGCGGATTTAATGCTGAGAACCAATCCATCATCAGATTCAAAACGATAGATATCTCTGTCGCCGTTGGTGTAGACGAAGGTTTGATTACACCCATTATTCGTCATGCCGATTATAAAAATCTTGGTGAGGTTTCGGTTGAAATCCGTAACTTGGTCAAAAAGGCAAGAGAGGGAAAACTTGAAATGCATGAATATAAAGGCGGATCTTTCACACTTTCCAATCTTGGAATGTATGGAGTCACGGAATTCAGCGCGATCATCAACCCTCCACAAGGCGCCATTCTTGCTGTTAGCGGTATTCAAGATGTTCCGATTCTCAAAGAGGGAAAGGTCGTTCCCGGAAAGGTGATGAATGTCACCCTTTCCTCTGATCATCGAGTGATCGATGGGGTAATGGCTGCTGAATTTGTGAATACTCTGAAACAGTTCTTAGAAAACCCTGCATTACTACTTGTTTAACAAATTTACCTGCGGAGGCAAGAATTTACTATGGGAAAAGGTGACCAACGTTCTAAACGAGGAAAAATCTGTCGCGGAACCTACGGAAAAACGCGACCAAAAAAGAAACGCAAAAAGAAAACGAAGAAGTAGAGAGAAGCTTGCTATTCTTTAACCGCGAAGATTCGCGAAGAGGTGTGTATATAAAAGTACCGCAGGTCGGAGGGTAGAGGGAGGAGGAAAAAACGACCTGCGGTGTGGTTCTTAAAGGATTGATATTCAATCCATTTCTGTTTTCTTTATGCCTCTAGTATACTACAACATTATTAAGATTTGATAAAGATTAAATAGTTTTTCTATTAAAATAATTTCTTTACACAGTCCGCTGAAAAATAAATCTTACAGGATAAACACGATAGACAGGATAAATGGTTAAAGAAAGAGACAAAACAAAGAGTCTTACCACTCGACTTTGCAAAATTTTTGAACGAAGATGCACAGTGAGGAGGCGGTAGGGTTTTAGGCCGATCTGTGCCATCCCAGGCCTGACATCTACTACTTAAAATTAATCAGAAATTGCAACTTGTTTTTCTACCCACGAAGTGGGTTTGGGATAGTAGCCCCGACCAAGTGCGAGGGAGCTTGCGACTGAGACACGTAGGTCGGGGTAACAGATAGTTATAAGGATCGCACCCACGAAGTGGGTGCTGGAAAATATTGACAAGATTATTTTCACCAACTTGAATGGGGTGACATTTTAGAGATCGAAATGTTCCACCCATGTATCTGTAAAGCCGATCCTGATATGACTTAATGATGAAGGGACAACGATTTTTTGTTGACCAAACAAGGTGATAAAGAAGCATGTGATAGGTATGAGACACTTATTTCCCTTTCCTGCACCCACTTCGTGGGTGCGATTTTTATAACTATCCATTACCCCGACCTACGTGTCTCGGTCGCAAGCTCCCTCGCACTTGGTCGGGGCTACTGTCCTAAACCCACTTCGTGGGAAATTGTTTGTTGCCAAACAATGCGATAAGAGTAGGTGTCAGGCTTGACATAGGATGGCACAGATGAGATGATTTCAATTTAGCACTGATCTTCATGGTGAAAATTAACCCTAATTTTACGCGAGTCCATTTGCAAAATCCTTTGGTAATCAGAAAGTTATGCCTGTGCTGTTTGGGATTTCTATGGAAAATTAACTCACATCCAA
>JAAKFP010000152.1 GCA_011065005.1 Chlamydiota bacterium
CTATATACTTCCCCTTCAACTCTTGATCCAGAACAAGTCCGGTCACTCCAAAAAAAGGTTTAAAGCTATGGCAGGAAGCAAAGGGCATGTCGTAAGAAAAAAGGACATCCCATTCAAAATAATCCGTTTCCCATCTACCCTTGGCAGAATCGAAAAACCCTTCAAACTCTTCCGTCGGTTCACTAACAAATAAAAGGTTGCCGATAATACTATCATCGCGGGAAACGCTGGCGGAATCAGTGGATTGAATATAGCTCCCGGATAAATTTAAATCCCAACCACAAAAAACATCGGGTTTTGAAAACATAATTCGAACCCCTGGCTCCCATTTCGGGCAGATGTGTTTAACCTTGAAATTGGACGCTGTTACCCCTTCTGTCGCATAATCCAAATCATCTACGCACGGCTTCCACCAAAGAAAATCTATACCAATATCAAAGCCACACGTATAGCAAGGTTCATAACTACATGGGTAACAACTATCCACCCAAGGCTCCTTTTTTGAGCAACATTCATTATTGGCAAATACAGAAACAGCCGGAAACAAAAAAGCCAATATGACGACCATTTTTTTTGCATCTTTTACAAATTTGTTCATTTTCGCCCCTAAAGTCCAACGATTTTCAATACATAACATCCAGATTAACATAGGCTTTTTTACCAAAATTGGGCGTTGTTGTCTAATTATTTTTTATATTTTATAGCTTTGCGTGAGCCCTGGGTTTTACGCCCAGAAATTGGATTTTTACTTTTCCATCCTTTATGCTATATTTCTAATCTAGAGTGAAAAGCTGTTTACTAAGTAGGAATAGAGCATGACCAGACGCAAACCCCAAATCATGGGAATCCTTAATGTCACCCCTGACTCTTTTTACGATAGATCCAGATGTTTCGAGACTGATAAAGCTATAGAACATGGAATTAGAATGTTTCAAGAGGGTGCCGATCTGATCGACATCGGCGGTGAATCCACTCGCCCAGGAGCTCCCCCTGTTTCCGAAGAGGAGGAAATGGCCCGTGTCATTCCCGTCATCAAAGCCCTAAAAAAGCAAATCCCCATTCCTATATCGATTGATACCCAAAAGCCTCGAATTGCTGAAACGGCAATACAGGAAGGGGCCTCAATTCTCAATGACGTATCTGGGTTCCACGACCCGAAAATGATAGAGGTCGCCGCAAAGAGAAGCGTCAAAATCTGTGTAATGCACATGAAAGGATCTCCGAGAACAATGCAGGAAGATCCCCACTATGAAGAGGGAATACTCAACCATTTACTGTTGTGGATGGAAGAAAGGGCAAAAACCCTGATCGAGGCAGGAGTTCAAGAAAAGAATATTATTTTTGACCCCGGAATTGGGTTCGGAAAAACGGTTGAACATAATCTTGAAATTCTACACAATCTGCAAAAATTTAAGGCGATGGGTTTCCCCATTCTGTTGGGGTTATCACGCAAATCGTTCATGGGAAAAATCGTCAATAAACCATCGCAAGACCTCCTTCCGACGACCATCGCCATGAATACAGTAGCCCTGATGGCGAACGTCGACATCATCAGAATACACGATGTAGCAGAGCATCGTCATGTCGTTGACGTATTGGAGAGGTATTTTGACGTTAACAAGGTGCAACAAGTTTAGACGATGACGTTTTTTCAATTTATAGTTCCAGCGCTAGAGATTCTGATCATCGCGATCGTAATCTATTACCTTCTGGGCTTCTTTTGGAACACCCGTGGGATGGATCTCATCTTTGGTGTTCTCGTCTTTGGAGTAATCTATGGAGCCGCCTCAATTTTCCAACTACCGGTACTGCAAAAATTAATGTGGTATTTTGTAAACGTCGCAGTTATCGCGGTATTGATCATTTTTCAACCCGAACTACGACTCGCCTTGTCACGTTTAAGCGTAAAAGGAAAAAAATACCAAGAAATTACAGAATTCGACAGGTTTTTGGATGGCATCTCCCACGCAATCTTCCGACTAGCAGAAAGAAGAATCGGAGCACTCGTCATTTTGGAAAATCAAGACTCTTTAGATGAATTTGCCAACAAATCTGTAAAACTTGAAGCAGAATTTACTCCAGAGCTTTTAGAGTCTATCTTCAGCACGACTACCCCCCTTCATGATGGCGGAGTGATCATTCGAGGTACTTCCATCCTTTCCGCAGCAACCATTTTGCCCCTCGCGGATGAAAGTGCACAAATCACCAAATCCATGGGAACACGCCACCGCGCCGGACTTGGAATCAGCCAAATCACGGATGCCTTAGTAATTGTAGTATCTGAAGAAACAGGGCGAGTCTCAATTGCCCGCGATGGAATTATGACTCGTGGTGTAAAAACGGATCGCTTTAAAGGAATTATACGTAGTGTTTTTACTATACCAAAAACAACTATGGAAACTGGATTGGATGTATTAGGTTGGCTTAAACGATGGAACCATTGATCTCACGATTATTTTTTCAAAACTGGCAAAGGAAAGCAATCGCCCTCGTCGTGTCAATTGTCGTCTGGATCTTCGTGAACCAGTCGATAACAGACATTAAGACGATCCCAAATGTTCCGGTACGCGTTGTCAATCTTCCTACAGATAAGACAATTATTGGATTACAACCCAATGGATATCTCAGGGGCCGTGTTACTTTGACCCTTAGTGGCTCTAGGAACACCATCCAAGAACTAGAACAGGGCGACCTTGAAATCCTCTTAGATGTTTCAATGGCTGACAACGATGACTGGGTGGTACAGATTACAAAAAAGAATCTCGTGAGTCTCAACCCCACCCTCGATCTGCGCCACCATGTTCACTTTGTCAAGCACCCTGAATTTGTCGTCAAACTCAGCCAACTCATCACCGAAAAAGTTCCTATCTTAGTGAAGAAACCTCTTGGCAAACCTCCAGAAGGCTATGAATTTCTGAACATCTGGCCTGAACGACTCACACACACCCTAAGCGGCCCTAAGGAAGAAATTCAAAACCTGAAAATTCGAGGATTAAAACTTACTCTCGACATGAGTAACATCTCCAAGAAGGAGCTCGAAGCCCAGAAACAATCAAAGAAAGGAGGACATGACGATGAGATCAGCTTCTTTATTCCCGAGAAATGGAAGCAGGTTAACATTCCTTTCCGCCAGAACACCACCCAAAATATTAATGATCCTGAAGCAAAACATCTACGTATTGATCTCTTAAGAAAGCGGGTGCTACCTATTGGTAAAGAGATCCCTATCGTTATCTACTACCCAGCAAAATATAGCGCTAAGATCAACCCTAACACGCACTCGTTAGCCGAAACCGACGAAATCTATACCAAAAATGAGATCTCTCTATTTACTCCCCCACTATTTGTTCGTAATGTCAGCAGACTTTTCCTCGATATCGTCAGAGAAAATATCGAAATTGTCATCATCGCTGCACCAAAAAGCGAGAGAGAACTACTCCAATGGAGCATTGAAGTAATCGACCCTCGAGAAATGGAAGACACTTATGTCGCTTTTGTCATTGTCGAACAAAAGGAGTCGGGATTAACGACTTCTGATGCAAGAAAAAGAGAGGAGTTGTTGAGAAAACGCTTTCAAGAGTATATGCAAAAGCTATCGCTATATACAGAAAACGATGAAAGACTCAACATCACCGGAATTCTCGAAGGCGATAAAATCGTTGTCCGCAGCAACTTACAATAGATAGATAGATAGATAGATAGATAGATCCTATGCCCATTGACAGATTTTTCTACGACTCCCCTTTCACAACACACCAAAAAGTGCAGCTTGAAGGAATAGAATTTCATCACCTAGCACATGTCACACGCGCAAAACCAGGGGTAGTATTAGAACTAGTCAATGGAAAAGGGCAACTTGCTTCCGCTTCTTTGGAAAAGGTCGAAAAACGAAATGCTACACTCTACATCGAGAAAATCTTGGAGAAACCAAAGCCACCCTTCTCTGTCATCCTAGCCCAAGCCATACCAAGAATCCAGCGATTAGACTTCATCATCGAAAAAGGGACAGAACTCGGACTGACCGAACTATGGCTCTTTCCCGGCCAGCACAGTGAGAGAAAAAATCTCAACGAACATCAACTCGACCGCTTACGAACCATCACTATTGCCGCCATGAAGCAGTGCGGCAGGCTACACCTGCCCACGATTACGATCAAGCCCCCGCTTTCAAAATGGGAACCAATACACTTTTCCTCTTTTTTTGGAGACCTATCTCCAGACGCCCCTCCCCTGCTTCAATCATGGCAACAAAATCCACCTAAAGATGGCATCATTTTCTTCATAGGTCCAGAAAGTGGTTTTAGTGATAAAGAGGAAGAAATTTTGGGAAATCTTGGAGCTAACGGTGTCAAGTTGCACCACAACATTTTACGCACCGACACAGCCTCTCTAGCCGCCCTCACCCTCATCAACCACCTGAATTACTGATCATATCTTCCGGTATCACCGTCTCTTGGTATATGAATGACGAGTGCTTTGATAAAATCGTCCCACTTCTGGGCAAGAATAAAGCCATATATTATAGAAACCTCTATTCCCACTATACTCGCAAAATCATGAATATATTCGTCCTTCATATTTTCGATGCCCATCTCATCCTTTAAACTATCCGAAATACCATCAAAAAATTCACTCCAAATCATTCCTCCCCTCTTTCTAACATTGTGGGCATACGCTTTCAATTCTTCATCGGTGAAAACACATTCCAAAAATCTCAAGGGATGTAAATGGATAATCCTATCTCCTGCATGACGCAATTGTTTCATGTTGCCCAACAAACTTGGCAGAGATTTCGTCGATAGGCTTTTTAAGATAAATCGAATGTCATTTTTTTCTCCTTTCGACACCAAAGAAAAATAATTTCGATACCCTGGATAAGTTTTCTTAGGAATCAGCTCTTCTTCATCATAGGAATCGTTTTTTGTACCCAACCAAAAAACCTGTCCTTCCTCGGCATAGAGTTTCTCAGAAATACCAAATACTCTTCCCTCAGAAATGAGAAGCTGCTGTTCCAAAGGAATGCCCGTGATTGTTTCGAGGTTCTCCATCAATTCAGCAACTTTTGCATTTATCGGAACCTCTAAGACACAAACCTCACCAGAGGTAACTTTGATCAAGACACTATTTCCTAATACTATGGAAAAAATGCTTGCAAAAACAAGTGTAAACCCCGTAAGCAATCTTCTATAACTGTTCATGGCCTCCTCCTTATTTAAAAAAGGTATACCTATAGCGGAGAATGAATAATCGGTTCAAGCTATTTTTAACTGATTGACAAGGATTTCCCTCAACTTATATAAAAGGCAATTTTGAAATATTCATAGTACATGACCCTATGACGAGAATCATCTATCTTATACTCATTACAATTCTTACCTCTACCGAATTAAATGCATTGTGCCCCAACTACGCAAAAAGTCGACACTCCCTCTATATCGGCCCAGAAGTTTACTACTTGAAACGAAAAAAAGAAGGTGGAAGCGAACAGTCAGGGTGGCTTTTTGGAGGAAGCGCCCTCTATGAAAGGCGAAGGGCCACAGGGTTCTACTGGGCCTTAGATGGGTATGCCGCCCACGGCCAAATTGCCGGAAAGACTCCCTCCGGAAAACGACTAAAGTCCGACCTCACCGACGTCCAAATCGATGGCCGATTGGGATACTCTTTCTGTTTCCACAAATGCAATAAACTAACGTTTATCCCCTACGGGGGCTACGGTTACCTCTACAGTAAAAACGACTTTAAAAAGCCGTCCCCCATTCCCTGTGAATTCCATAACCGCATCCACTATGCTTTAGCAGGATTCATCACTTCCATCAGACTGACCCCATGTTTTGATGCCGAAGTAAATTTTACTGCAAAGTTTATGGTTGAAGGGAAAAGCAAAGTCAAAGGCGACCCTCAGTATGATGATGTAACAACCGCCATGGGAAATAAGAATCAATACGAAGTGGAAATTCCTCTACAATACAAGACCTGCTTGTGGGGTCGAAATATCATTGCCCGCTTCGTCCCCTTTTATCGCTTTCGTCACTACGGAGGAAGCTTCAACTACCCTTTTGACTTCATCGACACAAAATTTCACACCTATGGGGCAACATTATTCATTCGGCTGTGTTTTTAGCAGATTAAGGGTTCCCGTTAGGGGACAAAGCGAGATAGCCCCGTCCTAGTGCGAGGGAGCTTGCGACCGAGACACGTGGGGCGGGGTTTTAGGAGCTGGGCAAAAATAAATTGTACATTTCTGGTGACACAACGCTTCAGATGCGAGGCGCAAATTCCTATGGGAACAAAATCCGGTTGGATTTTTCACAACCAACTAATCCTTAGTAGCTAAATAAATGTATTTATCATAAT
>JAAKFP010000153.1 GCA_011065005.1 Chlamydiota bacterium
CCTATCCTAGGAATTTGCTCCCGATCAAAGGGGGAAAAGCTGTTGCTATTGTTGATTTTGGTGGAGATTCAAGGAAGGGCTGGTCCCAAGGTTTATTTGGTCTGGAATTTCCCGGTAAAGAGATCAAAATCAGAGGTTTATGGCATTTTATTCCAGAAAGGCAACAGAGAATTCTTATGAGTTATGTATTTAAAAATAAATTGCATAAGGAAATTCTCCCTTTTGGGGGGGTACGTGAAATCATTGATCAATATCTAAGAAGTAATCAGCCTTGAGGTCCTGAACGGATAGGTGGCAACGGCATAATTTGCTGGATTTGATATTTCCTTTTACTCAAATCCATAAGGGTTGACAAAGAGACATGTGGGATACATTATTTTCAGGAAACAAAAGTAACTGTTTTAACTTTTGAGAGCAGAGTTGATACTTGGGAGTCCAGAGGGTCTGACCCTTTGGCAGGGTTTTTTAGGGGGACAGAGTCCCCCTAAATGCCCAGGATAGGACTCGAACCTACACACCTTGCGGCACCAGATCCTAAATCTGGCGTGTCTACCAATTCCACCACCTGGGCTTTGTGATTAGCGGTGAGTTTAACGTGTAGCTTAGCTTTTCGTCAATGTGAATCTGAGGTCGTTTTTGTTTCTTGCGAGCCTTTGCGACTAGATAGCTTTCCAATGATTTCTTGCTGTTTAACCATTAGGTCTAGTTGTTCGGCGTGCTTTTTCTCTAGTTCTTCATACTTTCTCTTGTAGGTAGAAGTTTGTTCCCGGTTGAATTCCACTTCTTTTGTTCCCGATTCCAGTTTTTCGTTCAAAGCAACGGCTTTGGCGCTCTCATGCTCGAAATCGTTTCCTAGAAGGTATATGCGATCATGGAGTTCGTTGACTTCATTATTTTTGGATGTCAGAGTTTCTTTCAGGCTTTCAATCTCTTGCGAGTATTCTTGTACTGTTGATTCAAGTTCTTCGTTTCGTTGTTTCTCTTTTTCATGGGTTTGTTGAAGGGCAAGACTCCGGTTTCTCTCTAGAGATACGTTATTGGCAAAATCGGAGACCTCTTCTTGTTGTGTTCGAATTGTCTCTTTTAGAAAGGTGATTTCTTCACTATTTTCGAGAATTTCTTTTTCTAATTCTTTTGTTGCTTCAATTTGAAAATCGGTATCAGTACGCGCTGCTGACAAGCTGTCTCCGAGGTCTTTGGCTCGGAATTGTTCCGATTCAAGTGCTCCTGTTATCTGGGTGATGGTCTCATGTAGAGTTTGGATTGCATCTTGCTTCTCTGTGATTGCGCTTTCAAGTGCGTTGAGTTTGTTTGATGTATCCTCAACGAACGTTTGATGGTCCTCCTCATTTTCCACTCTTTCTCTTTCTAGTTCTGTTGTCAAGTCGTCTATTCGAGATTCCAAATCTTGAATGAAATCTTTTTTGTCGGCGATCGTATCTTGGAACAAAGCTAAAATTTCGGAGTTTTCTTCCAAGGTTTCTTTTAAGGAGGTGACCTCCTTTGTTGCATCATTCAATACATCTTCCAAGTACAAGCTATGTTGTTGTCCAGTATCTATTTTTGACAGAGCAATGTCTAGGTCGAGAAGTAGTTTTTCGGCCCTCGTTCTTTCTTCACTGTATTGATCTGAAAGCTCTTGTTGTGTTTTTTCCAAAACATTGAGTGTTGCAGTGTACACATCTGTCAACCCTTGTAAGTTAACATACTCCTTGGTTAGGGCTTGAAGATAGGTTGAATACTGGCTTCTATCGCCTTCGGCTTGCTTTTCAATTTGACGAAGGAGTGTTTCCAAACTTTGTGAATAATCCTGCAGTCCACTTTGCTCTTCTTTCAAGCTTTGAAGGTCATCTTGGAAGCTGTTGCTCTTTAGAATTTCTACCTCCAAAGCTGTTGCGAGATCTTGAAGTTGGTTGTTTAGGCCAGATGATATCGACTCTCTTAATTCATCTTGCGCTTTTCCATATTCTTCGAATTCTTGTGTAAACTCCTCTCGTTCCTCTCTAGCTTCTTCCTGAATTTGATCGATTTTCGCTTGAAGGGAGAAAATTGCCTGCTCTTTGGTTGTGCGTTGGGTTTCTGTCATTGCAGCTAAAGCTTCTATTATGCTCTCCATTCGGGCGAACTTTTGTTCGCTTGTCAAATTTTCTATTTCAAGAACGGCTATTCTGTCTAACAGGTCTTCATTGGTATGCTTTTCTTCAGCTAAAGCTTGACAGATTTCTGCTAGACGTGCTCGCTCAGCGGGATCCCCTTTGGTAAAGAGCTGACTTTTCATTTCATGAAGTTTATGGTCCGCTTCGACAATTTTTCTTTTGAGTTCTTTGATTCTGCTGGTTTGTAAACGGTTTGTTTCCTTAATAGCTACTATCTCGCCAACATCAGTATCGTTCCAATCTGTGGCGTGACCCGACTTGAGGCCTGTTTCTTCCCAGTCGTTGTCTTTAGAAACAATCAATAACGATTTGTTGCTCCCTTTTTGGACGATTTCGTTGTTAACTTTCGACACTTGACTGGTGATGACTTCAAATCCTATCAGGCCTAAAGCTACAATCATGAGAACACCAAGGGCTACATTTGTGGTTCGTTGTCGCTGTTTTTTTAAATTGGGGGAGGCATTATCTTTAAATGGTTGAGGTTTCACAGTTTGGGTGGGTTTATCGGTTGTAGGCTTCGGGTTTTGACTTTCCATAATTTTGTCCTTCTTAGGTTTTACGAGGATTTTCTTTTTTCATTATACATAATAGCTAAAAACAATTAAGTACAAGTTGAATTTTGCAGTTGAATTTTGCAGTGGCACGTGGCTTTGTTGCGTTCTTCACCACAGAGGTAAGCATTCAGACCCTTGCTTAATAACCGCGAAGACTCGCGAAGTTAGCGAAGCATACGCGAAGAAAATTTTAGCGAGTAAATTCATGAAAGAAGTGAAAGGAAGAACAACAATTCCCGCTGGAAATTTCACCACAGAGAGCACAGAGAGGAATTTAAGGTTTTATGAGAGGGTCTATTCTTAATAAACCCCGAAATTTTTCCATTCTCTGTGTTCTCTGTGTTCTCGGTGGTAAATAAATCATTAACACTCAAAAAGTTGCTTCAGCGGGAGCGGCTGAAGGAAGAATAGTGGCAAAAAAAACAATTTTTAAACCTTTTTATTTTCTTCGCGTATTCTTCGCTAACTTCGCGAGTCTTCGCGGTTACAGATAGAGGTAAACGGTTACGTTAAAAAAAGCTTGATTTGTGCTTGAATGCCGGGTATGTCTACCTTAGATAAGTAGGATTTTACCCATGTTATGTGGCGAGCTCCTATTTATTGTTAAAATTTGGATAAATTTATGGCAGAATCGTCGAAAAATACCAACCGTCTCATCAATGAAAAATCTCCCTATCTGCTACAACATGCCCACAATCCTGTAGACTGGTACCCCTGGGGTGAAGAGGCGATTAACACGGCTCAAGTGTTAGATATGCCAATATTTCTTTCCATAGGGTATGCAACATGCCATTGGTGTCATGTCATGGAAACCGAATCTTTTGAAGATCCCGAAGTTGCTAAGCTGCTCAATGAAACTTTTATCAATATAAAGGTTGACAGAGAGGAACTTCCGGAGGTCGACAGCTTATATATGGAATTCGCCCAGAGCATGATGGCAGGGGCGGCGGGATGGCCTCTGAATATGGTCTTAACCCCAAATTTAGAGCCCTTCTTCGCAACAACCTACCTTCCTCCACATTCCACAGACGAAATGATGGGATTGGCGGATCTTATTCTACGTATTCGCGAAGTTTGGAATAGTGAAGAACGAGAAAAGGTGATCTCACAAGCGGAAAAAATCGTTGAGGTTTTTGAAGAGAACAACCACACAGAGGGAGAGGAGATTCCTGCCAAAGAATATATCGATGCGACAATTGAGCTTATTTACAAAATGACAGATCCTGTCTATGGAGGGATGAAAGGGGCTCCCAAATTTCCTATAGGATATCAGACAAACATACTCCTCGAATACTCCTCTTTTGCTAATGATAGCCGGGCGCTTTTTGTGGCAGAAAGGACGTTGGATATGATGCAACGTGGGGGAATTTATGATCACCTTGGCGGAGGTTTTTCGCGATATAGTATTGATGAACAGTGGCTTGTACCACATTTTGAGAAGATGCTCTACGACAATGCTCTGCTTTCACATTCGTATCTTCAGGTGTGGAAATTAACGAAAAGGGACCTGTACCGTGAGGTCTGTGACGATATTATACAGTATGTCTTAAGAGATATGACCCACCCAGAAGGGGGCTACTACTCAGCCCAGGATGCAGATTCAGAGGGTCGTGAGGGATTTTATTATACCTGGACGGTTCAAGAGATAGAGGAAATCCTAGGCGAGGAGAAAAGTCGGCTGTTTTGTGATTTTTTTGATGTGAAAGAGCTAGGGAACTTTGAAGGGAGAAATGTATTACATACAGCGAAGAGAGCTGAAGAATACGCCATTGAAAACAACCTTGACGTCAGAGACTTTGAAAATCAGATTACCGAAATGAAACAAAAGGTGTGGATGGCGAGAGGAGAACGAGTGCCGCCGCTAAAAGATGATAAGATCTTGAGCTCTTGGAATGGACTCATGATCTTTTCTATTGTGGAAGCGGGATGCGCCTTGAAAAGCCGCACCTATATCGAGTCCGGAATTAGAGCCGCCCAGTTCGTGAGAAATAATCTCTGGGAGGGGGATAGATTATTAAGAAGATGGAGAGATGGAGAAGCACACTTTAATGCTGGATTGGATGAGTACGCTTTCCTTGTCCGAGGGTTGCTCTCCCTATTTGAAGCGGGATGCGGGAATGAATGGCTTGCTTGGGCTATGGAAATTACCAACCTCTTAAAAGAAAAATTTAAAATGGACAATGGAGGATATTATCAGACCGATGGTACCGATCCCTTTTTGATCCTTAGAAAATGTCAATTTTCAGATGGAGCAGAACCTTCGGGAAATGCGATTCATTGTGAGAATCTTCTTCGGTTGTATCAACTGACATATAACCAACAATATTTGGAAGATGCTGAGGACACTTTCCGTGCTGTTCAAAAATATATTGACACCTACTCTCCAGAATACAGCTATCATGTGTTAAATTTGATTCGATACTTCAACCCGAAGGCACCAACTATTGTGGTTGCATTGAATGAACATAAGGATTTCCAATCTGAGATTCATGAAAAAATCTTTAGCAGTTTTGTCCCCCATCGTGCGGTGATCTGGGCTCAAGAGGGGGATGAGGAGCTTTGCTCTCTGTTGCCACACATTAAGGGGCAGGTGGCGATGAATGGAAATACTACTGTTTATATATGTCATAATCGAATTTGTGAGAAGCCTTTAACGGATATAAATGAGACCCTCACAGCGATTGAAAACCTATAAAACTCTATAAAAATCCTTTTTTCTTAAGGAGATTTAGGTTATCCTTTAGAATAGAAAAAAAGTATCAGATTAATACTTAACTTGCTGAGTATAAGTATGAAAAGATCAGTGTCACACAAGAAAATTCTTGAGAAGATTTTCTCGTCGCGCAACTTTGAAGGGTTGATACCCTATACAAAGGCATGCGAGTGGAGAAGTATGAGCAATGAAGAACGTGAGCTCCTCGCCTCCCTTTTTGTGATGCAGGGTGAAAAGCATCTTGATGTTGGAGATAGTAAGGTCTTGGAAAGCTTTAAGCTGGCAAATGATGTCGCCCCCAACTGTCCTATTGTTATGTATCGGCAAGCTTTAGCGTTTGCTAAACAGAACCAAAACGCCTTTTGTTTGAGGGCAGCTTCTAAAGTTTTTGAGAAGGTACTTGAAGCCAAACCCAATTTCTTTGATGCACGGCATGGTTGGGCAAATGCACAGGTTCTGCTAGGAGAATGTATCAGCGAAATGGATCCCTTTCATCAAGCGCTCCATCTATTTTCTACGACCGAGGGCTTAGCTGATAAAGTCAGTAGTACCAAGCTAGCAGCATTTTATCGCGATTGGGGAGTTTGCTGGCATTCTCTAGGGAAACTATCGGGTGAAGCTTATGATTTCCGGAAATCCTTAGAAGTCTTCCATAAAGCCTCAAAATATGGTCAGAATGCCTCACAGTTTTGGATAGATTATGGCAATTCGGTTATGGAATTGTCGGCTTTAGTTGGTAAGCCTGAGATTCTTCTCGAAGCGGTGGAATTGTATTGGAAGGCAGTAAAACTCGCTCCTCATCACTCTAAAGGGTGGATGAACCTAGCGACCTCTCTGCAATTAATCTATCAATACCAACCTCAAGAATCTTACTTCACACTAGCGGATGAGAGTTTTGACCAAGTCGCCAAACTCGA
>JAAKFP010000154.1 GCA_011065005.1 Chlamydiota bacterium
AATCGTTGCCGGAAACGATTTCTGATTTTCCGTTTCGAAGATGGCGATCTCTGTGTCCGTGGCAGCGTGGATGTTGATCGGTGTATTTTGGGGCACATGAATGGAAAAAGGAGGTTCATCGAAGAGAGATTCCCGTCGGTTTTCGATGGTTTTTCCTTCCAGTTCGAAATTTGCGGTGCCCTCCATATGTAGTAGGGCGAGTTCCATCAAAGAGTGTAGTTGATAGGTTTCCCCCTCTTTTAGTCGAAGGATAGAAAATCGAATTCCTGTTTTATCTTTGGCATCATTCTCTTCGGTGACAGTAGTCAGTCCCCAAGGAAAGCCTTGCCGATGTTGTTTAAGGTGAAAAGACATAGATGATACTCCTGAAAAAGTGGTTATTAGCATTTTGCTGATCGCCCCATTTTCTGAATAGACAATTTTACAACAAATCAGCTTACACGTTACCATACCCACACCATTCAAACCAAAATTTTGAGTTTGCATTATGAACTATTGGCCTCATGCTCCAATGCACAAATTCACCAGTTCTGGAATATATATGGTAACCGCCGGAACATATCTCAAGAAACATCACTTCAATAGCTCGGAAAAGTTAACACTGATACAAAATAAGATCTTTGAACTTGCGGATGAGTTTGAATGGGAATTGCAAGCATGGGCTATCATGGTCAATCATTATCATCTCATTGCTCGTTCACGAGCTGATCCTAAGTCCCTTTCTTCATTCATTGGTGCATTGCATAGGATATCTGCTAAGGAGTTGAATCAAATTGATGGAACACCTGGGCGACGGGTCTGGTATCAATACTGGGATAGGCACCTCAGCTTTGAAAAATCCTACCTTGCACGTCTAAACTATGTAAATCAAAATCCTGTAAAGCACGGCATTGTTGAAGATGCAACGAAATATCGTTGGTGTTCGGCTGCTTGGTTTGAAGAAACTGCCGATCGCCCTTTTCGACGAACTGTAGAAAGTTTTAAAATCGATCGAGTAAACGTCTTCGATGATTTCTAAGAGAGTTTTTTGGCATAGCGCGAAGCCTTTGGAGTGCGCCGAGCAATCGGCGCTTTTCGATGTGGAAAGGTCTCTTTTAGCTTCGTAGTTTTTGCAGCAATTCCCGCTGGAAATTTCACCACAGAGCTCACAGAGAGCACAGAGAGAAATTTGAGGTTTTATGAGAGGGTCTATTCTTAATAAACCCCGATTTTTTTTTTTAAATAAATCATTAACAATCAAAAAGTTGCTTCAGCGGGAGCGGCTGTAGTTTTTGGCCTGTGAACGCTGCCTGAGAGGAGTTTTTTGCATAGAAGGGTTTGTTGCGAGATTGCTTGCTAAGAAGGCCTCTCCGGATCGAAAAGCGCCGATTGCTCGGCGCACTCCAAAGGCTTCGCACTATCCCAAAAAACTCTCTTAAATAGCGCACATTGGTTACGCATTGGGCTAATTACTGGGTTGATTGCAATAAGTCCATGACTGGAGTAATTTTTTCATAAAGAGATTCGTCTGGAAAGTCGTCTTCATCAAGCAAATCATTCATCAATGCACAAGCGACTTTCAAGATTGCGTCACCACCATAATTATATTTCTTGTATATGTTTCTGGAAGCTCCATCGTGGTAGCTATGGATGGTTTCATCTAGCTCAAACGAATCAATTTCACCATTTTCCCATGCAAGGAACCGCTTATTTAGCTTTTTCATCAATTAATCTGTTAAGGAGTTCCGGAAATTTTTTCAAAATATCGGGTAAGTCTATTGTTTTCCCTTCCTTTTTTGTCTTCTCTTTAGCTTGCATCAAGACTATCGAACAGTAATCGTCCAGCAGATCCAAACATTCTTGATCCGAAACAACGTCTTCTAGTATCTTCTTTATGGTTTCTAAGTCCACTTGAAAAATAACTTTTCCATCTAATGCTATGCCAGCTGTATCGCTTGAACCTTCCAAGGATTTTAGTACTTTACCAAAATAGACAGCTCCCCTAATTGAATCAAAAACGATCAATGAAATATTTCCTACTATGGGAATAATTTCTATAAGCCCACGAAACAGATTTTTAAACCCATTCCAACACTCGCTAAGATGCGGATCATTCTTTGCAAATTTCATTTGTGAAAGTTCTTGAAAAATTACCTTCGTAGCATTAATTATTCGGGCAACACCGGTGAAAGTACTCGCAATCGGGATTGCTCCCATGCAATTAGCAACAGGAAAGTTTGTACGATAAACTGACTTGTTACCACTTTCGAAATTTACAAAAACTGTCATTGCATCCGGTTGACTTTTGTTTCCTGTATAAAAAGTCGCATTATAATCATACATTCCAATAGATCTACTCATCTTATCTACCATTGATTTAAAAAATTTAGTTTCATTAAAATTTTACCATAACAAGGCCTTTTTTATCTAGTTTCTAGCGCGAGGAGTTCCGCAGAGCAATCCGCGCTTTGCATAAAATTTGGAGTGCGCCGAGCAATCTGCGCTTTTCGATGTGGAAAGGTCTCTTTTAGCTTCGTAGTTTTTGGCCTGTGAACGCTGTCTGAGAAGATTTTTTTCTCTAAGAGAGATTTGCGACGAAGCTTAAGCCCTGCTGAGGGCTCTCGTGAGGAGCAAAGCGCTCTTAGAGGGAAATGATGAGGGGATAACTTAATTTTCTTGACACGCCACATAGCGGGGACGACTAAATAACTGGTTTAGCTCCTCTAACTCCCTTTCTCTGCCTATGAATCTCATTTTCTTCCCATGATTATCCTGTCATTTCATTCCCATGATAGAAAATCCAGCTCTTCTTCATAGGAATAACATATGTTATTCCTATGTTCAGAACTCCTGATCCCGTAGATCTTTTGGGCGAGACATAAAATCCATAGAAATTGCCTTAAAAGAAACTTTCAGTGACATTATTTCTCACTTTCATGAAATTATCTCAAAATGTTAATTTGGAATTTAAAATGGCACCTAATTTGAAAAAAAACCATGGAGATAAATCATGCCACAAGGTCTTTTACCATTTTTTCCAGCTGGAATGACGCATATCAATTCTATTGTTGCTTTCGAAAAGAGGGATGAAAAAGTCAATCCGGATGAAGTGTTTTATATCTCTTTGGCTGCTCAGATTTCAGACCTTTCTTTACAAATTTTTATTCCATTAAATCGATTAATATTTCCTCAAACCGATACGATTGCACCTAGGGGTTCTTTTCTGAAGCGAGACTATAGAGACCCTCTGAAATATTTTAAAAAAAGCCAAAATTTAATCCGTTTAGAGTCAATTTTAAGAATCCTTGAAGGCGGGCGATTAAGACTTGAAGGGACTAGAGTATTGCTCACTTTAAGTCGCTACTTTGAAGCCTTAAGCGTCTATGGTGGAACATTGACAGCCAACCATTGGGTTTTTGAGGAAGATAGTTTATCTTTAACTATTTGGAGTATGTTAAGCTATTATTGCCATTGTTTGGATGAATTCTCGGAAGAATGTCCTCATATTATACATCTAATCAACAAAAAACTAATAGAAGCATTCGAAAAAGATGTCACTATTTTTCGAGAAATTTTTGAATATGAAACACTGAAAGAACAGCATGACCATTTGACTTTAAAACGTATTGAATTGCAGATGCAAAAGTTTTATGAATTAACATGGGAACAGCCGACATTTGCAAAGGGAAGAAGAAATATTCACATGCCAAGAATGATTGCTTCCCTAAATTTTCCTGAACGTAGAGAGTTGAGTGCAATCGAAAGAAGAAAAGTTTTTTCTCCACAAGAAAAATACAAGCGAGCTGAAAAAGTCTGGGACACTCTTTCTTCATCTCATCCTGCCCGAGATCGGGTGATGGAGGCAGAAGAAATAATAAGAATCAGCCAAACAATTGACACTGTAGAAAAGGAAATGAATAAAAGAAAATCCATCATCGAACTGAGAACACAACGGGCAGCTCTTAATGAAGTTAAAAGAACTCTTCAAGGTTTATTTGAGTACGAACAATTAGGTATTGGACTGCAATGCACCCAGCAACTTTTGCAAAGTGATACTGCAGATCCAGCCGCTCTCACACAATGGCTCATTGTCTTAAGAGAAAGCTTAAAAATGATGGTCACGGATAAGACCCTAAATATCTCGCTCATTCACTCCCTTTCAACTCTTTCCAACCTTATCAAAACTATACGAGACTACTTTGAACATCCTGAAGATTATGTTCTAAAGCTGAACCATTCATCTAAGGCAAACAAGAGCAACCAGCGTCTAAGTCTTGAAGCTGGTCTTTTCAACGAGTTAAAAAGGATGGGTAGAAAAGTCATTTCATTGATGGAGGTACGTCAAAAAAAAATGCATCAAATATTGCGTCCTCACCCTAACATAGATCCTCAAGATGTTCTCACGGCATTTGCTTCTCGGAACGCACAACAAGACGAGGGACTGTCTAATGCAAGAAAGCTTGCTTGTGAGGAATATCCAGCAGTCATTGAGTTTGCTGAAAGAGTGATTGATAAAAGAAACCATGAAAAAGTAGATAAACAATTTCTATTTATTCCTTTTCCTCGTGATCTCCCTCCTCGAGAATTATTAGATCGATTACAAGAAGGGTGTAAAGCGTTGCGCTCTCTTACAAGTTCTCTACGCCGCTCTCAGCTAGAGAAGAAGATTTTAGAGGAGATGCCTTTTCGTTTAATGATCCAAAGGCAAATCAGTGTTGCTGCTCGTCTCTTAGAGCAGTTCATGAAACTTCTAAAAAAAGACCACATTGAAGACAGTCCTTATGAGACTCTTGAGAACGTTTATTTTGAGGCGAGAGATGCTCGTAATTTTCAGACCCATGATTTGTGGAGAGAAGATATACAAGGCGTTGTCAATGCTGTTTATCTTCTTGGATATGATTGTCCTGAAGTCTTATCAAGTTTATTAAAACCAGCTCCTTTTAGTCAAAATTCTCTAGAAGCGCGTGTTATTCAAAAAGTTGTTCATGGAAGATTAACTCAGAAGAAATTGAACCAAGCTATTGCTCGTAGTTTCAATTTAAATGCTTATGACGACAAAAATAGATCTCTTCTTCATTTTCTTGCTTGCAACCCTTCAAACACAAATCTTAGGCTTGCTCAGTTTGTCATTAAAAAAGGAGGAAATATTCATCAAGCAGATTACGCTCAATTGCGACCTCTTCATTATGCAGCTGAATCAGGCTTTATGGAAATGGCGCAACTTCTAGTTGAACAAGGTGCGGTTGTTGATGCTCATTCATGTTCTGGAACACCTACTGAGGTAGCTCAATATCATGAGTATACTGCATTAGCACAGTTCTTATCTAATCAGAGAGGAATGAGCCGTTCATCGAATGCAAAAGCTCTACTAGATGCTGTCAACAGCTTAGATGTTGAAAAAATCCGGAATTTAATAGCAAGGGATTATGATCCATTAGCTGATTTTGATGGCTCTTTACCATTAGTGGCCCTCTTCGACAAAGCGTTTGTACCTTTTCATCTGCAAATAGATATAGCTCGTATTCTTTTCCAGGCTGGAGCTGATATTAACCAACAAGAACCAAGTTCAGGCCAATCTGTCCTGCATGCCGCTACTACTTACACAGATGAAGTAGAAGTCATCACGTTTTTAATGAGTTTTCATCCGAATATTAACCTGCAAGATGGTCAAAAAAACACTCCTTTACACAATGCTGTTGCCTGTAAAAACAAGCGATGGGTAAGAACGCTCCTGCAAGCGGGGGCATCAGTTAATGAAAAAGAAGACTCTTTAGGAAATACTCCGCTCTTGAATGCTTGCAATATGAACCAGCCCTCTTCTGAAATTATAGAAGCCTTGTTAAAATATGGTGCTAATGCTGAAGCAGAAAATGAATTTGGGAGTGTTCTTCATCATGTAGTTGACCGTGGAACGGCTGATGCAGTTTCTGTTGTCCTTAAACATGGTGCTTCTCCATTTGCAGTTGGAAGAGGGGGTTTATACTATCATAAAATGCCTAGTGCGCTATCTGAGAGTAGGCAGGTAACAAGGAGACTGTTTGAAAAAATGAAATTCCTTTTTTCTCATTTATCTGAAGAAGATCAAGAAAAGCTGATCACAATAACAGGTCGAGATTCAGGCCCATTTCAGGCTTGGAAACAATATACACTGCCTACTTCAGAACAAGAATGGCAATTCTTAGGACGTCTGTATCAAAGACGTTTTGGTTGGATTTCTTAAGTGTCAGCAGGTGCATACATTTCCCTTCCAGAGTAGCCCCATTTAAACCGAACCACTTAACTTCAGTATTGGCCAATCGTTTTAGTTCGTTTCTTTTAGGCTATTAGCTTAGGGC
>JAAKFP010000155.1 GCA_011065005.1 Chlamydiota bacterium
AGCGCTTCAGATGCGAGGCGCAAATTCGCAGACAACTTATTAGTTTTCAAGAATTTGCAACAAAGCAGATGAAGATGATGTGTTAGCAGAAATGCGGAAGTTATTTCTGCACGAGCCCTAAGCGTGATTTTAGTCTATCTGCAATGGGGTAATAGCATGGAAGTTGAAGCAATCTCTCAATTAGGTGTAGATCATTCTTTTTCTTCGTCTCAACGGCAATCTGTTGTTAACGAAGGGGGTCATTCTCTCCAGCAAATCGGTCGCCATAGAAAATTAATTAGTATAGCAGATAACTTAAATTCAGAATTGCAAAAAAAGCTTCCCGAATGGCTGCAAATAGGCACCTCCTATAGTGAGGGCGATTGCTTTTTTGATACCATTGCGCAAGCCTTGAATCAAAAAGAAGGTCGAGAAGACTACACTGTAACATCACTACGACTATTATGTGATGAATACGCTAAAGACAAAGCAAACAGCTGGGTACAAAATGCTGTAGAAAGGGATGGAGATAGCTGGGAGTATTATCTTGCTCGCCTGCCGTTTACCGCTGAAGAAATGGATGCGTTTGACAGGGACGGGACACTGAAGGGCACAGCTACCTGGGGCAGACTCAGTATTGAAGGCCGTATGCTTTGTGAAAAGCTAGGCATATCGCTCCATACCATAGAGGTATTAGAGGCGCCCGTCGGTGGCGCTTATTTTATGGAACAGTATGAAAATTCACAGAAGACTGTATCTATTGAGCCTATGGATAAAGATGTATATGGATATGATCAGAAAAATCTTGTACATCTTGTCGTACACAGATTGCATTTTGTGCCACTGCTTGATAAGCGAAATAGGCAGATTGAATCTCGACCAGATAGTAAATCATTGTCAGATCATGATCACTGTAGCGCAACGCCGACTAAGACAAAGCCCGAATCAAGCGCTGATCAATCCAAGACAAGCAAATCAGAGGTTGAAATGTTGGAAACTCCGAAGGAAACAGAACAAACCAGCCAAAGTTCAAGTCTTCTATTATCTTATACTCGTAGGTATAAAGACGATATGGGCCGAAAAATGTTGTTTGAAGCTATCCAAGATACGAATCTTGAGTCAGTTACGCAATGTATTGAGAGAGGTGTTAATGTACATCAACCAATAATAGATAAAATGCTTCCGCTAGCGTTTGCCATTCAAAAGCTGTGTGAAAAGAGTGGTCATAAAGATGGCCATACAGAAATTATCCGATTGTTAATGAAAGGAAACGCAACATTCGATGTTCAAAAGCCTGATAATGTGCAGATTTTACAGAAACTTTTCTGTTTAAGTTTGCCTAATGAGTTCCCTTGGGTGGATCACCTCTACCGATCTGATGATTATTACCTGATCATACAGGAGATACTCACAAAATACATTTTTAAAAATGAAGATCTTTCTAATGATGAAAAAAAGCAGGCATTTGAGAGTTTCTTAGGTCAACGCCCAAAGCATCAAAGACTAGTATTGCTTATTAAAGCTGAGGAGTATTCTGATCAAACACTTATAGAGTACTTCCTTTCATCTGGAGTTACCAAATACACCTCTCGCAGCAATGAAACGGCCTTGCATCTTTCAAAGACTGTAGAGTTAACTGAACGCCTAATAAAGGAAGGGGCCGATATCGATGCAAGATCTCGTAGTTCAGAAACTCCGCTCTTAAAGGCATTTTCAAGTTCGCAAACAATCAAGTTTGATAAGGCTCGACTGCTCATTGAAAAAAATGCTGATATCAATGCGCTCAATAGTAATAATGAGACTGTCTTACACCTTGCGCTTCGAAATTGTACTGATCCGAAATGCTTGAGTTATTTGTTAGGAAACGAAAAAATGCTCTTAGATGTGCAATCTGATCAAGGAGATACTGCCTTGCATCTGGGATGCCGACAGTTCAAGCTAGACTTTATTCACGTTTTAATTGATGCAGGCAGCGATCCGAATGTAATGAATAAAGCAGGTAGGGTTGCCATTGAGCAACTATTCGCGCCCTTGCCTTCCTATACCCGCGAAATAGAGGAAGCCGAGCAAAAAAAGGATGCAGAGATTATAATGAATCTTGCACGTAGAACAAGAAAACCGTTGGATTCATATATTGAACACTTAGTAGGACATGTAGCTATTCCAAGGGATAACAATTATTTGCTCGATGTGCTCTACAAGTCAGGTGCAATCGATACTGGCTTACTTGCACGCTGTCTTCTCAAGGCAGTAGAAAGTTTTTCAAAAACCTCAAAGACACTAAATTGGCTGCTTAAACACGATGTGCCAATTAATTTTCAGAATAATGAGGGTAATACGCCCTTACATCTCGCGTGCCAACGGGGCAGCTTAGACTATGTCCAATGTCTGCTCAACGCCAAATGTGATCCAAATTTAGAAAATAAGGCCAGAAAAATTGCCATTGAATCCTTGAAACATATTGGTTTCCGTGCTAACAGTGATGAAGAAAAAAGGCTCGATGCAGAAATTATTATCAGCCTGTTAACCAAGTCTGATAAGAAAACACTATGTAATTTAGAGAATTTATTACGCATTGCATGTCAGCTAGACAGTACAGTTCTTGCTGATGCCTTGCAAGAACACGCAGGCAAGATTGAAGAGAAAATTCTCTCAGAGATACTAAGCTATGCGGCACATCATAAGGACTCCACTAGAATGTTTGATTGGTTGCTTGAACGCGTTGCAACAATCGATAATAAAAATCCTCAATGTGTGACAGATTTATACAGTGCTGCGCAAGATGGTAATATAAAGATCATGAAGAGATTACTCGCTGCTGGAGCGGATCCTTCATTAGAAGGCAGGCAGTATGGAGCCTTAGCCTCTACCGTGATAGAGGCCTTCATCGAAGCAATCCCTCGATTAATAGCGCCTAGTCAAGAACAATTCAAAGAGAGAGTATCGTTAGATGTGGTAACTGATCTCTTGTTTGATTTAGTAAAAAGACTGGGAAGAGGCTATTTATTGGGAGAAAAAGGAACGCAGATCTATTATGCCTTGTTCAGTTTCGTTCTCGATAACAAATATCTCTATTTTTCGCTGTCAAAATTTTCAAATTATCTCCTGGAACTTGGTGTTAAGCTGCCCACTGAAGGACATTTTAGGGTTCAAATGATAGAACAAGCATGTGCCAATGGAGATTCAAAATTATTCGGCAAGCTGTGTACGGATCACGGGGAATATACCATGGACAACCGCGCTATTGCAGCGGTTTTTGCGTCTAGACGTTTGAGAAAGGATGTCATAGATCAATTGCTCACATTAAATCTAAACTTGAATGCATCCTATCACAATTATAATACTTCAAATACATGCACGCGTAGTACCCTATTAGAATGCACCTGTATTGAACTCTGGAATCATCATCGGGAGGTATCTTTAGATAAAATAGAGGATTTTATCAAATACCTCATAGATCAGGGAGCTTCCCCACATTTTTTTGGTGTATCAAGCAGTTCGCTCTTACACCTGGGTTGCAAGTATGGTCTTAATGGCCTGGTAGAACAATTATTGAAACCCGACTATGGCTTTCATATCAATCAACCGGACTGTGAGGGTGAGACGCCATTACAAGTCGCCGTAAAAAATAACCAGGTATCAGCTGCTAGACATTTGCTTGAGAATGGAGCAAATTTAGAGGTTAAAGATAAGAGGAAAATGCCACTGCTACATATTGCCATTGAGCAAGCTTCTTTGGAAATGGTGCGATTGCTTATTGAGTTTGGCGAGGATCCAAATACAGCGTACCAAGGTGTTTTCATTATTCACCCGATAGGTACAGCGCTGCACCTGCATAGTCAGAAAAACGATGAAAATTCCTTAGAGATCATCAAACTACTCGTCAGGAGTGATATAGAGATTACTGGTTCTACGCTTTTTAGAGCGTTTTCAGATCAACACCTCGATCTAGCGCACATTAAACAAATGATCCAGATAGCCGATAAAAAGCATGCGCTGCTTGACGCATGTCCATTACATCTGGCTGCAATCAGGGGCCGCATAGATGTGCTTGCTTTCCTTATCGAAGACTATTACTCGCAGCTACACAACAGATTAAATACTGCTGGACAAAATGCGCTCATTACAGCTATTGCGGGTAATCAACCTGAGGCCTTTGACCTTCTTATCAAGGCTGGAGAGAGTCCAGGTATTGTGGATTACACCAACCTGACTCCTGCAATCTATGCGATCATGTATGGCCGTATGGAGGAATTTTCTCATCTTTCATGGCCAGAAAATATTCGAAAAAGCGCATATGAGGTATTATTCACATTCCTTTTAAAAGAGAAAGAGTTTGAAAGGCCACACTTTGCCGTCAATCCTGAAATTCACAAGGGGCTATGTTGCTATAAACTATTAATCTTGTTTGAAACAGCTGAAAAGGCCATTCAATACATAGAGAAATTCAGGAATAATGAAAATTATATCAATCATCCCGTTCACAATCTTACCCTCTTTGATTTACCATCTCCTTCAGACAAATGGACCCCAGGACACTGGGCGAAGCTGGCGATGGAATATGCCAGTGAGGTAACACAGTATATCCAACTTGCGCCTCAGATAGAGGAAATACTGGAAGGCCCGCCTAGCTCTTTAGAGGATGTCAAAGAAGCAGCTAAGAAGGTCAGATACAAGCGTTCACATGAGAATCCATCGGCATCTCGCTTATTTCATCGTTATAGAATTCATGAGAATATCTTTAATAGGGTCCTGGATAAACACGCGCCAAAGTCTTCAGAACGTATCCCTGATATCTCCCTTAATGGTGATAAATTTGATGCCGCTGGTTTCTATATGCAAAAGCTATCGAGGGATGACTATGCAGGATATATCTTAGGTGCGATGACCGCCTGTTGTCAGAGTGTAGGCAGCGCTGGCGAACCTTGTGCCTGGTATGGAATGCAATCGCTTAACGCAGGATTCTATGTCATCTATAAGCGATTTAAGCAAAAAGACATTGACAGAGCTGAAAGGCCTTATTTGGCGATAATGAAGGCAAATAAGCTCGATGATTTTTTATCTTCATTTAGGAAAGAACAGAGGAAAAAATATGAAAAATTGTGCGATGAAAAGGAAAGGGCTCTAGGACGGAGCGCATCTCCAGACAGGGTGATAGAGGAACTGAGAGAAGATATTAAAGAAGAGTTTGAGCATACAAAAAAAGGAGAGATCATCGCACAAAGCCTCGTTTGGATTGGTAAAAATGGAGACTTTGTCTTTGACTCCTGGGAAAGAAGGCGTCCTGAGGATGAGAGAATATGCTGGCCCTTTTTGGAACAGGCGGCAAAATATCTAATAACAAAAAAGGGCTTCAAGCGAGTTCTTATAGGGAAATGGGGTCAAACACCTGAATCGCCCGAAACTCGCAAGGATGTCACTGATCCTGAGGAGCCGATTGATTACCAGGATTATCGTGATTCTGAAGAGCAATATCTGATTCAGAGTGCCGAAACACTAGTCAAGCCACCCACTGTAGCACCCAGTGCAGCTATAGGGGAACATGAGCTGCTTCCCAAGTCACAAGCAAAGGAAGCGAATGAGGTTTATCAACAGCTGAAGAGCAAATATTCTTCCCGAGATGATATCACCCTATTGGAACCAATAGTTCTAGAACCACATTCTCATTTGGTGGCAGATAAGTCATACTTTGATCTTGAACACCCACATGTTTACGTGCAACTTTTTTCAAAGGATGATCATCATTTTATTGCCACCCTATTAAAACTGCATATTCCCAAATTCCCTGAGTCTAAACCAATGCAAGAAATAATCTGTATCACCCCAGATGGGATTGACCACTCCTATTTCACGATACGTGGTTATTTTGATCGAGTTCTTCCAAACGGTAATGATAAATATACCAAGCGTGCGGGACTGGCCTATCAATTTTCCTCGGATAGTGAACGAAGGTTATGGATGGTTACGCAAATTAATAACCTACTTGAAACGGATGAGCTTATAATCCTAGAAAACGCAGTTGAAAACGATCTATAAGCATAATCTTTTGGCCCACAACCGCTTACAGTGAAGGGCCCCTTCACCGTATGGGAATGTGACCCTCCATTGTGTCCGAATGTCCGGCCTGACCCCTTTGCCCGTACAAAAAGCTTGACGCGAAAAAGTTTGAATGCCATAACCTTTTCCTTATACATTATACAGAAAATTGTTTCAACGTTGTGAGGAAATACTATGAGTTATTCGTTATCTTCAGTGACAAAATACCTGGCTTGCGTTTGGAAGTCAGAATCATCCAAAACAGTCCATACCTTCTCCAGGCA
>JAAKFP010000156.1 GCA_011065005.1 Chlamydiota bacterium
AACATTTGAGGCATAGTTAACTCCAAAAAGAATTCCGAAACTTTAACAGAAGTCAATTTTGGGATCAAAATTAAATCCTCAATTTGAGAATCTACCTCCTATGAGGTCAGGAAATCTGTATTTAAGAAAACGATTGATAAACCGGTTAACATGTTTTCGCCCTTTTCAGATTACGATCAAGCTATTGCTTATGTTCCATATAAAAACAGTCTGTGGGTTGTTTCGAATCAAACGGTTGGGGAACTCAAGGTTACCAGAGCTTCCAAAATCCCGCCGAGACCAGCAACGGTGCCAGCAGCGGTGCCAGCAGCGGTGCGAACAGCGAGCTCAGTTAGCAGAATAGATAAGATAAAAGGAGTGCTTTCCGGCAAGTATAGGATTACATTTGTGAGACATTAAATATGGTAAACGATTTGTGCTAGATTAACTTCTTACACTGCTGCCGCAGCTATTTACCTTCTTTCACATCTACCCCCCCCGTTCCGCTAACGCTTCACAGGGGGCTTACATCTTCCGGTGCTACCGCGCCCCTGGGGTTTTACATTTCTTTCAGGTGCACAAATAAGACCGTAGAAGAAGATATTTTTGTCAGAAAAACTTATGTAGAACTGCAAGGACAAGTCCCCATACTCCCAAATTCATGCAACCATTTTTTTTGAATCTTTATTGTTTCTTTACATTTTCTTTAAATGTAATTAATAGTTATAATGTATGTTTAATGTATTAATATGATATTCAAAATGGAAGATATTGAAGATGAATGTTAACAATCCTATTTCTCTACGTCAATTAGATCAAGCGACGCAAAAATTTGCCACCTTCGGCTCCATGGAAAAGAACGAGCGACTTTTTACTATGGGCAATAGGTTCTACAAGAACCGAGCACCCGATAGAGTTTTAAGGGGAAAAGAAAACCCTGTATTAAGAGCAATCCACAAGATCATAACCCTTGTACTGAAAATCATCCAAGCAATAGGGAGAGTGCTAACAGGACAGAAAGTGGAGAAGAATATTCAGAAAGCGACCGATTTTTCCACCGAGCTGGAAGAGCTTCTCAAGCAAGATTTACCCCAAGCCAATTCTCGAGACCATTACGAGGCATTGCAAAAACTTAATAAGCTGCATGCTTCTTTAGAAACAGCACACAAAGTTGGCCTGCCTGAATACCTGAAAACCTGCAAAGAGGGAAATGCAAGCTTACAGAAGGATTCAGAAGAGGTTCTGCAAAATAGGGCGGAGGCGGTTAAAAGTCTGATAGGTACGGTCAGCGGCATATCTTCTACGTTAAAAGCAAAAATCGATGAGGCAGAAAAAAGGACATTGGAGTGCGATCTAAAAGTGGTAAAAGAGTTGTTGGGCAAGCTTGTTGAAAATGAAGATGTTACGCCAACCGAGTTGGAGGAAAAGTATTTTCTCCTTGCTGCTGTTCGAAAAGTTATCACAGAAAAATATGGTGAAACAGTGGCCTCTCGTGTTTTGGAATATTATAAGCTTTCTGATAATGCCATTTCCGGAAGAGATTTATCTGCATTACTTGTGGGAATTGTGGTCAACCTCACTTATAAGGACTTGAAAGTGATTTATGAGAAGGGTTCTGATGGTAATGCGTTTGAAATGCTGGGAGATGAACAGCTTTGTCGGGAACTTCAAAAAGTCAGAGATATTAATGGGAATTTATTTCGAGCTGATAGCTCAATGAAATACCAGAAACAATTTGCGCAGGACCTTGAGCTGTTAGAACGTTTTAGAACTGTTGATGAGTATGGAGAAGATATTCCCGTGAAAGATCTGAAGAAGTTATCTTATACAGAGTATTTGGCGAGACTGATCGCCTATGGTCTATTTCATCAAGGCTCCGCTAAATTTCCTGACGGTATTTTGATTCCAGTATACGACAAGAAGGGGAACTTACAGCTTAAGGAAGCGTATATTTTGGTATCTGAAAAGGGCATTCATGGTGCGATCATCAAACCAGTCATCATTGATTCGGAGCAAGAAAAGGCGAAAGCGCAGGTGATTTTTCGAGGGACTCACTGTAGGGATTCTCTTTTAAGAGATATTGGTCCTTTTTTTGTCGGTCCGGGAAAGCGTAGTTTTAAAGAAAAAAGGGATCACATTACTGAAGAAACCTTTAAACACATCGAACAAATGGTTGAGAAATCAGAGGAAGGGGAGTTAAAGGTTTGTGTTGAGTTCATAGGTCATAGTTTGGGTGGTACCGACGCACAGCGCGCTTTAGAATATTTTGCGTATCAATTAAAAACAAAAGAGAATCATCGGGTAGCAGGCGTTAACCTCTATGCTTTTAACTCTCCTAATGTAGAATCTGACGTTGCTGAAGGGCTTATCGATAGTGTTGATCAGCTAAAAATTCCGGTGAGGTTGCGTTATTTTGATGTGCATAACGATCCGATCCAAGAGTTTGGCACGAAACGACTTGGGTTCTGTTTAAAAGGTAAGCCTGACAATCTAAAAAGATCGATATTCAAATTTAATCGATCCAAGCGGAGTTCGTCGAGGTTTTGGAAGGCCTTAGAAGCGCACTCGTTCTACTGTCTTAAGTTGCATGACAATGAAGACGAAAAGGTATTAAACACTATTTATGTCGATCACTTGTTCACCGATTTTGAAGGAAACGACAAGTATCGATATGGAGAAAATCGGAAAAAGGAATCGGAGAATCTCGATTTAGAGCTGCTGAATGATAGGTTTGTAACCAGGGTTTGTCATATTGGTAGGAATATAAAGAAATTGGTCGGGGGGGGGGTATCCCGAAAATCAAGCTAACCTCTGAACACTCTTTCTGACTTCGATCGTTTTACACGTAGGCTGATATCCTACAGAAACGAATTGTTAGAAGGAAAGCCGATGAAGGAGCATGAGGATTTCTATCGCCGCTACCTTATTATCAAGGAGACCCCAAAGCGAGGCCTGAAAGTAACCTACAACGATGAAGAGGTTCGAAAACATCGCGACTGTTATAGTGGTTTTTTTTGCATCTTATCCAACAAGATAAAGAATGCTGCGGAGACCTTAAGGGTGTACCGCAATAAGGACGTGGTGGAAAACTGCTTCGATAGAATACGCTAATACGTGGCATCGTCCTCAATTTGTTGCGGAGATGACGAAAGAAAAATACGAGATGGATTGATGTGTGGAATTGCGCCATAGTTTTGCAACCCCCTCCAAGGTGTTATTTTTTCTTAGATTTCTTGAACAACGAAAGTAGTTTGTGTCCATCACCAAATCTTTCCACACATTGGGCATAGACTTCTTCGGTTGTCTTCTCTTGAATTTCGGGATCAGGGTGTTTTTCTAGAGTGATTAGAAGATTATGTAAGCAGTACTCATGAGTCATGTGATCGTCTGTAAAGAGTTCACCTGCTAGAGTAAAAGCTTTCATTAAATATTCAAGAGCATCATCATATCGTTCACGCATTCCGAAAGAGACTCCGATGCAATTATAACATCTTACTGTTTGTTCGTGCTTCTCTCCTACCGTATTCTTACAGATTTCTAATGCTTCGAGAAACTCTCTTCCCGACTCAACGTGCCTTTTAAGTCCACCCAAACTGATGCCAATATTAATTTTGCTTATCACTATTAAGAGATCATTGGGTTCAAGTTTCTTCAAGCGTATTTTCAAAGCTTCCTGTTTGTATGATAAAGCTGTCGCTTTTTCTTTTTTCAGAGCGGTCAGAGTTGTTCCTACATTGTTGTAACTTGTTGCTAGATCGAGATCATCTTCCGGCAGGACTTTCATTCGGAATTTGAGAACTTCCTTTTCCTGTTTCAAGGCTTTTTTGAGGTTTCCTAATTCTCCATAACACCATCCAAGATTGTTTCGACATGATGCTACAACAGGATGTTCTTTTCCCAGAATGTTTACGTAAATCCCTAACGCTTTCTCATCATGTTTAGTAGCGTCTTTATAGAGTTTTAGAGCCCAAAAACAGCTTCCTAGGTAGTTATAGATTCTGGCAGCGAGCAGGCTGTTTTCCCCATTTTCTACTACTGTGATCGTATCCAGCGCTGTTTGATAGTATTTCAAGGCTTCTTTATGACGTTCCTGTAAGCTATAATTTTCTCCTATACGAGCGTGACTTTGCGCAGCTAAATGTTGATTGTTCAAAGTCACTCTAATTCTTAATGCATTTTTATCCTGTGCGCGAGCCTCATCAAAACGTTTGAGCTTTCTCAAAAGCACTGCCATTTTCTCATTGCTTGTGGCCGTATCAAGATCGAGTCCTCCTGTGAGTTCCCGTTGTATGTCGTATTTTAGGTTAGCATATTCCAGGGCTGCTTCGTAATTTTCTAAGGCGAGTAAAATAACTGAAATATTTTTGTAACTTGCTAAAAGTGTTAAGCGATCCACACCATTTTTTCTCTGAATACGAATAGCAGTGTGCATTTCTTCAAGCGCTTCCTTATGCCTCTTTAGTGAAAAGTAGCTGCAGGCTACACTATGATGGCTAGATGCCGTGTTTGCGTGATCTTTACCATGGATTCGTTGTTGCACAGTAAGCGCTTGCAAATGATATTCTAACGACTGAGCAAATTCTCCCGATTTATAGTGCGCATTTCCCAACTCTTGGCATCTCATTGCTACTTGGATATTATTTTCACCCAAGAGCTTTTTCTCAATTTCTAAAGCGTTACTTTGACACCTAACAATCTGCGCCAACAATTGTGTCTCCTGATCCTTGTCAGGAATGGCTTTTACATGATCAGGGGTTGCCATATAGACTGGTTCCTTCCGGGACATGCCTAGGGAGGCAGTGTTTGCCGTTACATGATTTGGAGTTGCTTGATAAACGGGCTCCTTCTTCTTTGGAGAGTCGGGCATAAGTCCATAGTCAGAATGGATCTCGGAAAAATCGGGAATCCTTTCATAGTGTTTGGTAGCTTGATTGGAAGTAAAAGATGCGGTTTTTGTTATTGCGTTTGTTGTAAGGGGGGCTGTTGTATCGGCCAAAATGGGCTGATGGGTCGGTAATTGTGTGGAAGTAGACAACGGAGGAGCCTCCGTTCGATTGAAGATGTGACAGATCTCTTCTTTTCCTAGGGCTTCTGCAAGCTGCATTGGGATCAACCCGTTGCTATCTTCTTGTTGTAACAGGGGTTCTAGCAAGGAACTGTACTTGTTTAGGCAATGTCGTATGGTTGAGGATTGGCTTGCGTACATGGCAAGGTGTAGCAAATTTCCGATGTTTGGAAATTGTTGAAACAGATCCTTAGAAAATAGGATATCGACACAGTCATTGGCTCCCCGTAAAACAGCTAAAGAGAGGGCATTTACTTGGATTTCATTCCAATTAAAAATAGCATGAGGGTTGGCTTTATTTTTTAGTAACAAAGATAAGGATTCATGTTTACCTGCGAGAATGGCTGTATGTATGGGTGTTTCTCCCTGTTGGTTTCTCACTTCCAAAAGGGAAGGATTAAGAAGCTTGGGGTAAATGGATAAAGAACCTATTGCAGAGGCAACATGGAGAGCCGTTCGACCTTCACGATCAGTTTTAGTTATGAATGATGGGTACGAGAGGAGTTGGTTCACTAAAAAAATTGGCTGTTTTTCCAGTGCACGAGTCAGAAAGGTCCTTCCTTTGAAATCAGTAATCGCACCTAGGTCTTTTTGAAGAAAATCGATTATGATCCAATTGTGCCTTTGACATTCTTCAATGGCTCTTTCAAAACATCGTTCTGTTACTTCTTTATACTTTTCTGCTATCGGGTTAATCGACATCTGGAAAGTGTCAGCTATCCTCGTAAGAACCCCCCAATCTTGGGAATTATCTAAGGGGGGTGAGTGTGTAAAACTTTGGGGCGATGTTCTTCCATTTGCTACTGGTGAGGATGACCCACTTTCCATAACCGTCTCCTATTTTTGGGTAACGGTTGTGACGATACAATATCTTTATAAATTTGTCATCTTAATCCCGGGTGGTTTTGTTGGTGATTAAAACAATAACGCCTTTCCGGGTTGAATATTTTCCAGTATTGTAATAATTTGTTTTGGTATATTTGAGCGGAAACTCCCTAAGTTATGTGTGGTATATCAGCCCTGACTTCAACACTTCGAGTGCCTAACTAATTGATAATCAACAAACCCATGTTTTTCTCAGGCACTACACTCTGCAGGCTTTTTTAGATCTTAGCTATTGGGAGTAGCATATTTGATAAGACGATAGGGCGTGGCTGAGTAGCTTAAACCCATTACTTGATAGATCTTTCTAGCTTCATGACTTGCTTCCGACGGAATCACATACTTCTCTCTATCCGGCCCTCTTAAAAT
>JAAKFP010000157.1 GCA_011065005.1 Chlamydiota bacterium
AAGATGTATCAGAAATTCAGCTGAGACGCAACCCGGAAATTAAAATTGGACAAGGCACTAGTTCCTTTTAGAACCAAACGTTCGGTGTCAAGTTTCGAGTATGTATTTCCCTCTAACCTGGAGGAATTATAAGAAAGGTCAATCAACAAGCGACTAAAAATCTGCCTTGCATAGGTTCCTGCCGGGTCTTTATTTGTATCGCGAGCACCTGCTTCGTGTAACTGGATCCTTACAGATTCAGAAAACAAAAAAGTTTCATTAGGGTGATAGGAATCAAGCCATTCTTCGTCATAAGCATTTGGTTTTCGCTCATAAAGAGGTCTTTGGACATGGCGAATGGCTTCAAGGCTTACCGAACTGAAGCAACTGCTTACAGCATGGTTGCGCTGTCCTTGAGACCGCGCAACTTGATATTTTGTCCCCCTCTTTTGACCTGTTTTTTTAACCAAGCCTTCCTCAACGAACTGGTTCAACCAACGCCTGACCGAACGCTCTTTGAAATTGTCCTGTAACTTATCCATTAAATCTGGAAGACTAACGGGTTCGCAAAGCTGGCCTAATAGCCTCAAAATGGCCAATTTTCTGTCTCGTGGTTTCATAAAATCACCCTCTACAAAGTTATACGGCCACTTTACAGTAATTACGGCCAATATTCAACCTTATTTGGCCGTATTTAAGGCGTTAATGACAATTTTTCAATAAGAATTGGCTTTTTTTGATTTTTTGGCCGTATTTTAACGGATACGGCCAAACCGAAATTAAATACGGCCAATCAAAAGTTCTGATTATCCAAATAGGACAGTCAATGGGATAACCACATTATTCTTTGGAAATTTTGTGATTGATTCGGGGTCATGCAGTAAGACATTGGTGTCGATTACAAAGGTTTTTTTACTCACAGGTTACTCCATTGGCGAAAAAATCAGCACTTTACAGCAAGGAGTGCTAAATTTGTTGACAGCGTTCTCTTTTCCTGTTATTATACTAAATATAAGTTTGCGAAGAAATCGATTTTTTTCTAATTTTAATGGTTTACCAAGTTGCCATTTTTAAGATGGGGGTACTATAGATGAAAATAAACAAGCGTTTTTTTAGTTTTCCACCTTACATTTCAACGAGTTGGGACAATATTACCGCGCTACGTATTAAAGAAGGAACTCTCATTGTACATCTAGTCGACGGAGAAACGGTTCATATTCCAAACTTAGAGTCAGAAACCCTTGAAACGATATTTGACGTACACACATCTATTCTCGAAGAAAAGGAAAAAACCGAACCTTCAAAACAACAAGTTCAAGGAGAGTTCCCCTTCCAACAATTTCTGGGGGGTTCTGAAAATTCTGAAAATATGGATCTTCCTTTCCGGTTTGGAATCAGTTCCACGGATGGCTTTGGCGCGGCACTTCAACATAACCAAGCGCAAGCAGATTCTCCCGACCTACCTCCAGAGGTGTTAGATAAAATTCAATCGATCGCGAAAATCATTTCCCCAGAAGATCCCAAAGCTATACCCAAACCTGAGCCTCACTGCAACTGTATACACTGTCAAATTGCTAGAGCAATCAATCAAGGTTTGGGGTTCACCGATCTTTATCAAAAGGAGGAAAGATCTGAAGAGGCAGTTTCTGTAGAAGAACTCCAATTTCAACAGTGGGAAATCTCACAAACTGATGAAAAGCTATACACCGTCAGCAACCGCCTTGATTCCAAAGAGAAATATAATGTTTTCCTAGGGCATCCCGTAGGATGTACCTGTGGGAAAGAAGGCTGCGAGCATATCCTTGCAGTCCTCAAAAGCTAACTTTTCTTGTCAGAAAAGACTTGAAAGGATAGAATCCTCACTTTAAGAGGCGGTTGCAAAAATATGGCGCAATCGATTTTTAGGTGATTTTGCCGATCTTCGGTGTTTGAGGCAAATTCACATACTCTTGAGAGTAGGGTATTTGCCTCAAACGCCGAAGATCGGTGAAAGCGCCTAAAAGCGATCCGCCATCTTTTTGCAATTGCCTCTGTTAGACTGGGTGGATTATTACCCGAAACTGAACTATCTTGAGGAGACACATCATGCACAGAGCAGCAGCCTATTTTTTCGCCAGTTGCCTATTTTTCTTTCATTCAACAGGGGGAGTTCTTCTAGCTGACGGGGAGCCTTCTACTGAAGAGGAGTGTGGTAAATCACAAAGTACATTTACAGCCTTTACTGGGCGAATTACCCGCAATAAAGTGAGAATGCGTTTACAGCCAAGTCTGGAAAGTTCTCCAATTCGGGAGTTGGATCGAGAAGACCTTATTGTTGTTGATGATGAAACAGATGGATTCTATGCTGTTCTTCCCCCTTCTGATCTGAAAGCTTATATCTATCGCACCTATGTTTTGGATGGCGTCGTGGAAGGCAATAGAGTCAACATTCGTCTAGACCCACACACGGAAGCGCCTGTCATTGCGCAGCTAAATGCTGGGTATCGTATTGACGGAAAGATCAGCTCACAAAACAGCAAGTGGTTGGAGATCACACCTCCTCCGTCGACCCGTTTTTATGTTTCCAGCGACTACATTGAAAAGGTTGGCGACGGAAAATTTCTGACTAGACATGAAGAGCGCAAAGAAGATGTGAACAACATTTTGAACAGCACCTATATTGTGAGCCAGTCGGAGCTCCGAAAATCCTTTCAGGAAATCGAAACTGAGAAGGTTGTCGAAAACTATCAGAAGGTTATCAACGAGTATACCGACTTCCCTCTGCAGGTAACCAGGGCGAAGGGGTTCCTTACGAAGTTTCAAGATGCTTACCTCCACAAGAAAGTTGAATATCTAGAAGCAAGGACAAATGTGACACCCAACACTCGTCAAGTGCGCCGCGAAAGACCTTCTAGCAATAATAAGCAACCTCAAACCGAACAGCTTGCCAAACTTGAAAGACAGCTACAAGAAGACCAACCATTGCAAAATGCCTCACAAATCTATGAGCAATGGATTTCTGCAAAATATAACGCTGAGATCAATGCCCGGATGGCTTTATGGATCCCTATTGAGATCGCTTATTATGAGCAGTGGGCCAAGAATCATGACAACCGATCCATTCAAGAATTTTACAAGAGCCAACAGCATGACGCTGTTAAGCTTCGTGGTATTTTGGAGGCGTATGATCGCCCTATAAGAAACAAACCCGGCGACTACCTACTTGTCAATCGAGTGAATCGCCTTCCGATTGCATATATTTACAGCACGCAGATTAATCTTCAGGATAAACTGGGTCAGGAGATTTCGGTCGATGGTGTCCTAAGACCCAACAACAATTTTGCATTTCCAGCGTATTTCATTCTTTCTTCAGAATGAATTAGGAATGGTGTTGTTGCATTAATCACCACCGAGACCACTGAGCTCACAGAGAGGATATGAAAAAAATAAACGACTCATCTTTAATTTTCGTAACTATTCAGGTCACTATTTCTGGGACGATGGCCCCAGCCAAAAATGTGAAAAATCAAAGGGCCGAAGGTCTGAAAGTGGATAGCCCAGGCAGCAGTGAAGGGAGCTTGCGACCGGAACGGAAGCCTGGGTAGAGAGACGTATAAAAATGAGCCCTGAAAGGGAGATACAAAATATTCCTTTAGAAATTCATAATGTCATTATTATATCTGGAGTTTAGCATAGGCAAAAATCTCCCTGATCGTTTCAACCTAGAAAACGCAGTTGAAAATGATCTATAAGTGCAAGATTTTGGTGCATAACTACTTACAATGGAGGGTCACATTCCCATACGGTGAAGGGGCCCTCCATTGTAAGCGGTTGTGGGCCAAAAGATTGTGCTTAGAGATCGTTTTCAACTGCGTTTTTTAGGTTCAAGCTTCTTTTACGACTTTTTCGTTTCCAGCGACATAAATGTATCGCCCTTTCAGGGCTCATTTTTTACACCCTACTACCCAGGCCTCCGTTCCGGTCGCAAGCTCCCTTCACTGCTGCCTGGGCTATCCACTTTCAGACCTTCGGTCCTTTTTTTGTTTTTCTACATCCTACTGAAAGGCTAATAAAACAGTGCTGAAATCCACTTCTCAATGGGAAAAGCAGTATTTATGGGTAAAGGGAAGCGCTGACCTGCTCTGTGGTGAACTGTGCAACAACACCGTAATTTCTATTCCGTTTCTTTTTCGTCTATATCAGTAACGGTAAATTCCAACCCACCAAATGATGAAGCGACAAGGTTGTACAGCCAAGAAAAAATAGCGAATAAAATATAGAAAAAAATAAGATATATAAATGGCGCGAGGAAGACGCACAGCGCCCCCGCAACCTCATGGAATAGCAATATATAAATCCCCAAGGGAATGGCTACTATTGCGGATAAAATAAAATAAAGGATTGCTATGACCTTACTTGATTGATGGATAGAAATTTTTGATACTTGCTTTTTCATTTTCCTTCTCCTTTAGTACATGTCTCCCTTCTTTTTTAGCACTAAAAGTTATTTTTTCAAAATCATTCGTTGTAGAAATCGAAATCTTCAGATAGTATTTCATACATTTGACAGAGGTTTATAGGAAATGAAAGGACTGACACGTATCTTTTCCATTACATTTCAAGGGCTTGAAGCCGTACTCGTTGAAGTTGAAGTAGATGTCACTCAAGCAGAGAATTTCTCACTCATTTTAGTGGGATTACCCAGTGCAGCAGTCAAAGAATCCAAGGATCGTGTGCTGGCGGCCTTGCGAAACACGAATCACTCCTTAGGAAATTTGTTCTGTACAGTAAATCTAGCTCCCGCGGGACTGAAAAAAGAGGGAACGATCTATGATTTGCCGATCGCTTTAGGGCTGTTAGGTTCCATCGGCAAACTGCAAAACGAAAAAGACTTCTCCCAATATCTGATGGCGGGGGAAATAGGTTTGAGTGGAGAAATGCGTCCCATAAAAGGGGCATTAGCTGTTGCCATCCTTGCCAGAGAACTTGGAAAAAAAGGGGTTCTTCTACCAAAAGCTAATGCTGCAGAAGCTGCTGCCGTTCCCGGAGTAGATGTCATTGGCCTACGTCACCTCAACGATGCTGTTCGCTTTTTTCAAGAACCTAACAGATATCAACCGGAGTCGGTTACCCTATCGTCAGATCTCTTTCGAAATGTCAAACCCGCCATAGATTTTGCAGACGTCAAAGGTCAGGAACAAGTGAAGAGGGCTATGGAAATTGTCGCTGCGGGGGGTCATAACATTGTGCTGTTTGGACCGCCGGGAACAGGAAAAACCATGGTTGCAAAAGCTTTGATAGGAATCATGCCAGAACTAACCGTCGAGGAAGCACTGGAAACAACAAACATCCATTCCATTGCCGGCCTGTTGCCTATAGGGAAAAACCTCGTTACCCAAAGACCATTTCGCTCTCCCCACCACACCGTGAGCTATGCCGGATTAATTGGTGGAGGCGTAAATCCCCGACCGGGAGAGGTTACTTTAGCGCATAATGGGATCCTTTTTCTAGATGAACTTCCAGAATTCTCACGCGTCGCCTTAGAAGTTTTGCGTCAGCCTTTGGAAGATAGGAAAGTCACGATTAGCCGTGCCAATGGAAGTTTTACCTATCCGACAAGTTTTATATGTGTTGCGGCCATGAACCCCTGCCCCTGTGGGTATTTGGGTCATCCCTACAAAAAGTGTAAAGACACCCAGGTGCAAATCGACAGATATCGTGGAAAAATTTCTGGACCACTATGGGACCGCATGGATATGCATGTAGAAGTTCCTGCTTTACGGTACAGCGACATGATTAGCGGTGCCTCTGGAGACTCTACCGACGTTATCCGTGATCGGGTAAAGGCAGCACGAACAAAACAAAGAGAACGTTTTGGCAAAAACAAGACGAATGCCCAGATGTCGAAGCAAGAGATGAAAGAGCATGCTACCTTAGATGCCGATTGCCAAGAGGTGCTCCGACAAGCTGTGGATACAATGGGAATGTCTGCCAGAGCTTGCGACAAACTCGTACGTGTTGGCAGAACCATAGCAGACCTTTCATTCTCCCCTTCCCTTAAACAAGAACACCTCATGGAAGCTTTGAACTTTCGAAAGGTTGACTAGTGCTCTGTCTTAAAAATTCTTTTAAAAAATTGATTGAGATTTTTTGTCCAGACGTAGCGTGGAGATCGAAGACAACTTAGGAAGCTAGAAAAAATAACTTTTACATTTATGCTGTCCTATCATCTTCACTTGCTTTGTTGCAAATCTTTGGAAACTAATAAGTTGACTGCAGATTTGCGCCTCGCAACTGAAGAGCT
>JAAKFP010000158.1 GCA_011065005.1 Chlamydiota bacterium
CCACAACGACAGCGATATCTGTAGAAGTGAGAACATCACCACCGAAGACGAGCGCTTTTTCCTGTAGATGAAGTCCCACAGAATTCGGACCAATTGTGATCGAACCTGCGCCATCAAGTGAAATGATTGTTCCTCCACCTAATCCAAAAGAATGAAGATGAGGAAGAACAAAATTGCAACGTACTCCAATCCCAGTAATGGGGAAGGAGGAGTTTTCATTGACTGGTTTGTTGTCTTTCAACAAACCGACATCACATGTTGTCCCTCCAATGTCAACCGTTACGGCATCCTTTAGTTTCGATAAAATTGCAGCACCAGAAATACTGTTTGCAGGTCCTGAATGGAACGTTTTAAGGGGTGTTGATGCATTATCATCTAAAGGTGTTTTTGTTCCATCACCATAGGTTAAATAAACATCCGATAATAAACTCAGTTCTGTGATCGCAACTTTGAATGCTTGCGATATTTTTTGAAAGAGCAAGAAAGATGCTGCATTGACTATCGTCGCATTTTCTCTTGCAATTAGTCCAATCCCCCCCATCGTGTGAGACACTGTGACATGAATTGTGGGATTCGTCTCGTTAAACATCCTCTTTACTTCCTCCTCTTGTGAAGGGTTCACGTTTGCAAAAACCCCTATGACTGCTACTGAATGGACCTTCTTAGCCGTTGCCCTTTGAATCGCCCAGTGAATTTGTCTTGGATTAATAGAAGCGATCTCTTTTCCATCATATTCATAACCTCCATCTATAATATAGCTCTCTTCACCAATTAACTCTTCTCTGACATCGTCGGGCCAATCTGAACCAGGAGGGAGAGCTGTTGTCGCGCGGCCTGCCAGCCTAAGGACCATCACTTTGTTCAGTCCCTCCCTTTGAATACAAGCATTCACAAGATGTGTCGTCCCGATGTTGATGCTCGTAATTTTCTCTTTCGCAATGTTGCTATCTCTGAATAGCGCGGTAATCGCTGTGACAATTCCTGTTGTGATATCGTTTGTTGTTGTGGTTTTACACGCAGCAACGAGTTCATTTCCTATAAGCAAAGCCGCATCTGTGTTGGTTCCTCCAACATCAACCCCAATTTTTGCTGATAATTCTCCTAACATGACTATATCTCCTTGGTTTCATTTTAATTGCTCATTATGCGTATCCAAGGTATTGAAGTGTACTGTACTCAATACAGTAATGAGAAAAAAAGTAACTATTCAGGCCTTCGGCCCTTTGATTTTTCACATTTTTGGCTGGAGCCATCGTCCCAGAAATAGTGACCTGAATAGTTACCATAATTACAGCTGAAAAATATTCCATGTGGTGTATAATAGTGACCATATGTGATCAATTTGATCTTCGAGGTGGTTAGCTGGCTTTTCAGCTCATCTGGAGACAAAAATCCTGTCACTGGATGGGCACATTTTTAAAATAATTTTTCTATCATAAAGATGTAACAACTTTAATTTAAATGAGTCAGTCATGGGAATATCTTCTTTAGCACCACCAACATCGCAGCATACTTCCTCTGACGAGCATCACACCTCTGGGAACATCTCTACCAGTGCTTTGTCTCAACGCCTATTGAACTCCCCGGAAGAAGTGACCTTTCCTCAAAAACCGATGAATTCAGTAGATCAAAAAACCTCACCGCTTGCGAAAAGAATCGACACTATTGTCCATGAAAAAGAGAAAAGTAAAACCCCATGTGCTAGCGATGAACCTGCTCTAGCCACTAAAAAACTCTTGCTATGCGATCTCTTCGCTGTTCCAAACTTTAAAGATATTCCCTTCGATAAAACAGGCGAACTCCTCCTAGAAAGGGAGCAAGAAGAGTGGAAAGATAAACTTTGCTATGGGGAAACTGATTCACCCAACATACCTTATACACCTTCAGCAGACACAGCAGACTATTTTAAGCTCGCGCAGTCCCTTCTTAATCGTTTTTTGCAAAAACATCCCTTTTTGAACAGGGAGCGCTGCTTGCCCACTTTACGCTTCACTGCTTTGAGGATTGCTATCAAGTATCTGGATGAACACTCTACGAATCTAGAGGATTTTGACGGCTGGGTACCAAAAGAGGTACCCTTCAAAAAGCTCAATCAGATGGAATCGACATTTCTCGAAGCTCTCGACTGGACGATTGAACTGCTCTAATTTATTCCCTGTCAGGAAGGGTGAATAGGTCTCGAAAGGCTTGGAGGGTTACATCTCTGCCAATGGCGGCTATAGCTTCGGTAAGTGGAATATTCTTGGGACAGACTTTGACGCAATTTTGTGCGTTGCCGCAATCGTTGATTCCTCCCTCTTCCATAAGTGGGCGAATTCGTTTCTCTTGTTGTGTCTTGCCGGTAGGATGAGCATTAAAGAGACGCGCTTGAGCAAAGATCTGAGGGCCAACAAATTTGGATCTTTCATTAATCTGGGGGCACGATTCCACGCAGCAACCGCATGTCATGCAGGTGGAGAGGATATACATCACTTCCTGTTTGTTCTGGCCGATTTTCGGTCCGGAGCCCTTATCATAATACCCATCAACATCAATCCAAGCGTGGGCTTTTTTGAGATTTTCGAACATGCTGGTTCTGTCGACGATAAGGTCTCGAATGAGGGGAAATTTTGAAAAGGGTGCGAGTTTAATGATGTTGTTTCCTGTTTCTTTCATAATCGACTCGATGAGAGCGGTACATCCTTGTCTAGGACGCCCGTTAATGAGCATCGAACAGGAACCACAAACCTCTTCAAGACATCCCTGTTCCCAAACGACAGGCTCGACTCTTTCCCCCTTTCGGTTTACGGGATTCTTCTGAATTTCCATCAGCGAAGAGATCACATTCGCTAGGGGAGTTAGCTCCAGCTCAAACTCTTCCCAGTATTGATTTCCTGGGGTACCTCGGTAGATTTCTAAAATATACGTCTCAGCCATCCTAAACCCTATATTGGTAGTTCGATGTTCTCTGGAATATTTTCTAGAGTATGTTTAACTTTTTCTACTTTGGTATAGTCTCGTTTTATTCCGCTAGGATCGATATGGCGGACATCAACAGGCTCATAGCTAATCTCAGGTTCATCTTTATTCGGATCAAAAGTAGCGATCGTCGTTTTCAGCCAGTTCTCATCATCACGGTCTGGAAACTCTGGCTTGAAGTGTGCACCACGCATCTCATCACGCAACAATGCCCCCTTAGTGGTGATCATAGCGAGATCTAGCATATAACGGAATTGATTTGCAAAAACATAAGTCTGATTTGCAAAACGGGAATGATCGCCAAGAGAAATATTCTGATACCTCTCCCGAATCTTCTTGATTTCATCGAGAGTAAGCTGTAGATCTTTATTATTCCTCTTAACCGTAACATTTTTCACCATCCACTCTGCCAATTCATTATGGAGTCGATGGACGTTCTCTCCCCCGTCACGCGACATCAGATCCTGCTTAAAATCTTCCTCGACCTGTAATGCTTCTCCATACGCACTGGAAGGTGTATCTTCATAGTTGGAGCTAAGCGACTTCAGGTAGCGGGGCACCTCAACACCAGCAACAAGACCCCCATAGATTGCAGAAAGCAGAGAATTCGCTCCCAGTCGATTGGCTCCGTGATAACTATAGTCAGACTCTCCCGCATTAAAACAGCCTGGAATATTCGACATCTGTCGGAATCTCTCGAAACGGTCTGGATCATCCGCCGCGGGCCAATCTACCCAACCACCACCCATGGAATAGTGAACAGCGGGAAAGATTCTCATCGGAACTTTTCTGGGGTCTTCTCCAGTAAATTTGCTGTAGATATCAAGAACAGCTTCTAGCTTACGCCTTCTCTCTTCGGGCATTTCTGTAACGTCGAGATAAACTTGGTTTTCACCGTCGATACCCAACCCCATCTCACAGATACGCAAAATTTCGCGTGCGCCAATATCGCGAGGGACAAGGTTTTTGTAGGCGGGGTACATTTCCTCAAAAAAATACCACGGCTTTCCCGTCTCCCCACAGGGTATCACTTTACCGTCTGGAGTCTCTATCGTTTTGGAAGAATCACCGTACACCCAAATTCTTCCCCCTTCTCCTCGTATAGACTCAGACATCAGACGCAGCTTATCAGGACCTGGAATCGCTGAGGGATGCATTTGGATGAATTCGCCATTGGCATATTTCATCCCCTGCCGCCAAAGGCGTCCGTTGGCTGCTCCCGTGCAAAAGGTCGAGTTTGTGGAGAGTCGATAAATGACCCCCGACCCCCCTGTGGCGATGATCACAGCGTCTGCCTTGAAAACGTCGAGCTTCAGATTGAAAAGATCCATGTAGACGATGCCGCGGGTGATGCCATTGCCATCAACAACGAGGCGCATGAATTCGTGGTTTTCGAATTTTTCCACTTTGCCTTGCACTTCGAACTTTCGAACCTGTTCATCCAAGGAATAGAGTAGCTGCTGCCCCGTTGAAGCTCCACAAAATGCTGTCCGTCGGTAGAGGGTACCTCCAAAAAAGCGAAAGTCGAGGTTCCCTTCAGGAGTTCGGCTGAAAGTGCATCCAAATCGATCGAGCATGTTGATTATCCGTGGAGCAGTGAGACACATTTCGAGGACAGGAGGCTGGTTTGCAAGGAAATCGCCCCCTTTAATGGAATCGTAAGCATGAATTAAGGGAGAGTCGTTTTCCCCTTTTTCGTTTAAAGCCGCATTGATTCCCCCTTGTGCGCAAACGGAATGGGAGCGTTTGCACTGTGTAAGAGAGATAATTTTCACATGGCACCCATTTTCCGCCAACTTTAATGCGGCTGCCAGGCCTGCAAGCCCGCCGCCAACGACTATCACTTCTTTTCCATTTGCCATAGCAATTCGTCTCTTATTGTTTCAGGTTGATCCAATAACTTCCCCATACCGCCACAAGACCTAGGAAAGCGATGACTATCATTAGAAATGTTGAAATCTTTCGCATAACACGCTGCGATCTTTCGGTCACACTCACTCCCCATGTAATTAAAAAGGTCCACAGGCCATTGAAACCATGATAGCAGGCGGCAAGCACTAAGATGGTATAGAGAACAAGCATGATCGGCATCTTAAAGGTTTCACGCACAACTAAGAGCTCTGCAGTTCCAAAATTCGGAGCCACAGCAACCCCCTGTCCAGGACTTAAAGGCCATTTCTTTAGAGCTTCCACAAACTCTTGCTGCTCTCGCTGTTTCTGTTCGGTCAGAAGCTCCTGACGACGCCCTTCTTCTATGGCTGCATCTGGTGGTAACTTAAAAATCCCTGTCATGGAATCCACAAAGGAGCTCCATACTCCCGCGGAAAGGGGCTGTTTTACTTCAGTGCTCGCCTGGCTCTTTTCATGCATTTGGACCATATTCTGATCAAACAGCTGAACATCGATCCGCTCTGCCAGAGTATATAGCCCTTCATCCATGTTAACGCGCACCATGTAGTAATGCTGCCCATCGACCTGCGCTTGTGAAGGATACTCTATAACACGCATGTGAACGATATGTCCAATCAACATGAATACAAGCACCCAGGAGGTGATCCTCTGCCAGGTATACGCTTGATTGGCTCCGTAGCTTCCCAATGAGGGTGTTGTCCCGTTGCTGGGAAAAGAGTTAATCCGACCCGTCCGGAGGTATACGATCCCCCAAACAAGGTGAGTAAGGATGGGCATACCAAGCAGAAAGACCTCAATCGCCGGCAAATAGGGCAGGCTCTTGATGAGGTTGACAGCTTGAACAAAGCCGCTGCCGTCATCTCCAATTAAGAGTGCTGCCTGTGAGTTTGTTAATAGGTGTTCGATCAGAAAAATGACGAGCCACAATCCCGAGAGGGAATGCAGTCTTCTCCAAATAAATGCCCAAGGTATTTTTGTCGTCGTTGTCATAACACCTCACTGCCAATTTCAAGATTTCATAGTAACCATACTTTTTTCTTTATAACAAGAAAAAAAATGGTAAGCGTTCAGGCAATGGTGTCAACTTAAAGAAAAGATTTTACCACAGAGAGCACCGAGATCACTGAGAGAATCATTTTTCTCTCTGTGGGCTCAGTCTCGACTTTAGACATTTGGATTCAGCCTGAAGGGCTGGTATTGCAACAGCCCAGGGCAGCGCCCTGGGAAAAGTCGATAAGAAACATAGCAGCCTGTAGGGCTGCCAGAAGGAAAAAGCGCTTTATATATAGT
>JAAKFP010000159.1 GCA_011065005.1 Chlamydiota bacterium
TTTCCATTTTTTGGCGCAGATTTTACAGCTATTTCCCAGGAAAAATCCCCTTCAACTTGGCACAGTGTTATTTAGCACCGTTTACGTTAAAACATATAGAAATTATTAGGTTTAACGCCCCAGCCCCGGCCCCTTTCTTTTTGCTGAAACTAAAAGCTGCTCATGCAATCTCGCAAGAAGATCTAGATAGCTTTGACACTGATCAAGAACCTTGATGTTAAATTTTTTTTCTAAAGTCATGTTAATAAAAGCTTCCTGAAGCGTACTTATTTCTGGAATTTGGTTTTGAACCACCTTTTCACCTCCCAACAATGAGCAAGCAAGACCAGCGAGCAATGCATCTACTTCAATTAGATCTTCGATCCACTCATCCAATTCATCGTCTCCAGAAAAAGATGGAATTTTTGTTTTTTCTCATAAAGTTCATTTAGAGCTCTTTCCAATAAAGGTGATTCGAAGATCTCTTGAACATCAGCTATTCGGAAATAATTCACAGCAAACAATGAAACAAAATTCAGAAATCTGAATTCAACAATCTCAGAATTCCAACATTCAAGAAACAGTGTGAGATTTTCATTCTCAACAGAATAAGATTGTATCGTTGAATCAGCAAAGCCTATTTCAAAATTCACTGGTAATTTTCTTGTCATGTTTTATCCCCCCGGAAAAGGTTCACCAGGGATAAATCCCGTGCCCATTCCCTTTTGGTAGTTATCAGGTTTAAGATATTGGGGTCAGACTCTCTACCTTGATCGCAAATACCTTGGATTATGAAGCTTATTCCTGCAACCTGGGCATCGCACCATTCCATACATAGATGTGGATTTCCATACTTCCTGACAAGATGGACACATTAACCAACTCTTGTCAAGTTCTGTTGCTTTTTCTTTGATTTCTTGAATAGGTTCTAATAGTTCATCTTTTTCTCCTTCTTCAATTAATCTATTTCCCAGCTGATAAAGCTCTTCTTTAGTATATTGAAATTCAGGTCCTGCTTCCATAAAAGACAAATTTTCTAAAATTTCTCTTATCTCTGAAGGAAAACTCTCATAATGTAATGAAAGATCGGATGCCCAGCAGGCAATATATTGAATACTACGACCAGACGAAAGAAGAGTTTTTAACTGCTTTCCAAGACTTTCTTTAGAAATATTTATCATAACATTTACTCCCCTAATATAGGTGGATAATGAGACCGATTCAACTCATATCCATTTAAGCTTTTGGGATGGACCCTGTTAATATTACCTGAATGATCATAACATTCGTACCAACTACGCACTCTTCCAGTTTTAGGGGTCAACTCTGTAACAAAAGACGCCCCTCGTGTCGGGCCTTGAGTCAAGCTTGGCTTTTCTAAACTATAATAACGGAATCGTCCATCTGGCAATATTCTTTTATGAACAGCTGAATTTTGAGATTTTTGAAGTAAAGATAGTTTTCTATTTAGTGCGCCTAGGGCATTAACACTTGTGGCTTCTGATGTCGCTCGTCGCTGGCTTAAAATGATGCCCCTCTTTTCCGCAAACTGAGCAATTCTCTTAACCAACGGCTTTGTTTCCTGGGCGAGTTTAACAACATTTCTCGCTTTCATTACGTTTTTTGTTGCTTTGGATGCTGTGTATGCCCCCCTGGTAAACTTGTAGGCATTAATCGCTGCTTTTCCACCATATCTTGCACCCTTTAACCAAGTCCCTCCGTACATCAATCCTGCTGCCATAGAGCATCCAGTACCGGCATAGTAGCCTATTTTTGACGTAAGTGAGGAAGTGTCGTGCTCTCCCAACATGTAATTGGAAGCACCAAAAGACGTATCGTCAACAAACCCTCTACCAAAACTACCAAAAAATTGCTTTGAATGGCTGTGCCAACCGTCTGGGCTCTCCCCCCATAGTCCATATGGATCCACATAAATCATTGGATTGTTGTGGACATAGGCATAAAGGTTCGGGCCATCTGCAAAACCTAACGGATCAGGCGTCAGCCATCTTCCGGTAGAGGGATCATATTCACGTTTGGCAAAGTGATAGAATTGCGTCAAATCGTCATACCTCTGGCCTGAAAATAGCCATGGTGAAGTGACCATCCCTTGATGGGAGAACTCTCCAAAAGCATCATAACGATACGTTGCTTCCGGATCCCCTTGTTTATCGAGCAAAACGCAAATATCTCCTCTATGATTTCTTAGTGGACTATAAACCTGTCCTTTTAACTCGATGGCAAAGGGTGCAAACTGCCCATGAATCGCTCGAAACTCAACGATGTTCCCATCAACACATGCTCCGATTTCGGTATCGAATTGATACAGGTATTGCACCATTGAACCGGAACTGCTACGTCCAATTCTTCGTCCAAAGGGATCATACTTGTAGGTAATTGTATCATTTTCTAGAGAAATACTAATGAGACGGCCCAAGGCATCGTAAGAGTAATAAACACTTCCTTTTGAAACGCGATTGCCGTTGCTATCATATGTATAGCTGTCAACGGTGTCGTGTGTTAACTGGTTCAATCCATCAATGGAATAAGTTGCTCCATTTTTGTCTCTTCGATTGTTTAAGGAGTCAAATGCATATTGGTTAGATAAGGGTCCCGTTTCTTGAGTGATTTGATTTAATTCGTCGTAAGAAAAAACCGCTTCATACGGTCCTAGGGGATCTCTTACCGATGTGGAAATCAGGTTACCAACGGTGTCGTAGGCAAAAGACTGTTGAAAAGGAACAGATGCAATACTTAAACACCTCCCCAAATCATCCCGGATATAGGAGATGTTCACCTGATTGGGCAGTGTTTGATTGACCACTTTTCCAAGCCAATCAGCTTCTTGAGTGAAAGAGTAGAACAGGCTGCCATCTTTATATCGAGAGGCAGAAATGAGGCTGGTTGGAGAATAGGAATAGGTGATCTTGTCTCCCTGAAATTGCATTTCTGTAAGTCGATCAAGGGTATCATAAGCATAGGCGACTTCAAAGCCTGTCACCTGCTTTTCAGAAACAAGACGATTTAAGGTGTCGTAAGAACGCTCTGTAGTCGTATTGTGAATGATATCCTCTGCGTTAAGTAGATTATCATTGAGATCATAGGTATAGCGATAATGTATGGACCCCTCTGAGGAGATAAGTTCTTGTAAACGTCCCAGAGAATCATAAGAATGCGTTAAAACAACTCCGTCTGGTTTTATGATTTGATGAAGGTTTCCGTTTTCATAGGTATATTTTGTCGTTTTTTCATCTTGCTCGGTCTCCGATATTTTTTGTGCCATCCCATCATACGTTGTGCTAATGACATAGGCGCCAAAATCTTGATCTTGAAATAGGCTTCTCTCATGTTGCAGAATTTGATTCCCCCTACCGTCATAAGTAAAAGAGCTATGAGATAGAAGCTGATCGTTTGATGAAACTTTGCACACGGTCTTTAGCCGGTTACACGGATCATAGATTTCTACTTCTTTTCTACCCAGTGGATCGATAGTTTCCTTTTCGAGATGGTCTGTATAGTGATAAATGATCGTTGTCTGATTACCCAAAGCGTCAATTTCTGCAATGGGCAAATTTTCCGAATTATAAAGAGTTACCGACTCAACAAAGTTCTGAGAGTCGCTATACCTTTTTTGTGTTGCGTGATTTCCATGTATGTCATAGGTGTACTGAATTTTGCTAAAGATGTTTCCTCTACAATCTTCTATTCGCTCTTCGACAACTCTGTCGAGGAGGTCGTATTCGATAACCTCTACACGGTCTTCAGTTGTTATCTTTGAAAGGTGCCCCAACGTATCATATTCATAACGTGTCTTACGATTCCCTTGGATTTTTGCAATCTTGCGACCAGCACCATCATAGAGATAATCCGTCCTATTTCCCATAGCATCAATTTCGGTTATGAGATTGGGCCCTTTATAGAAAAATTGCAGCGTTTTTAAGAGAGTGCCATCAGCAGCATATGTGCTCGAGACCTTTGAACGCCCTTGGTGGTCTACTTGATACGTCGTAGTTGTCCCATCTCGTTTCCACTCCCGCACAAGGTGTCCTTGCAGGTTATAGGCGAATTTTTCGCTTGTGCCATCGGGATACTGGACCTTTAAAGGATCACCACAAAAGTTATAAAGAGTCGTTGTGGTAAACCCATCTTTGTCGACAGTTTTAATGATATTGTCCTGGACATCATATTCTTTATGTTCTGTATATCCTAGGGGATCGGTTTGGGAGATTTCACGTGAGTAGACATCGTACTGGAAAGTGGCTGTTTGTCCAAAGTGGTCTGTAGTGCTGATACGGTTTCCCATCACGTTGTACGTGTGGGTCGTTGTCAATATCCGGCCATCGCTATGTTCTTCACGCTCTTCAACAAGGCGATCGTCTGTGTCATAAGAGTATCGCAATTTCTTGCCGCTTCCAATTTTTTCTTCATAGATTTTATTGAGGTTGGTGTCATAGTCATAGACTGTCTCCTCTCCAAGGGCGTTCACCTCACGAACGAGTTTCCGTTGGTCGTTATATTCAAACCGAATGCTGTATCTGTAGTTGCTATAAGCATCGAAGACCTTTTCTTCCACCAAAAGATCACCGTGGGAGTATATCCGCTCTATTGTCTTTAAGTGCCGATGTTGGTTCGTTGGTAGATCTTCATAGTACTCCCTTATTATATGTGGCAAAGTCATGCCAGGAAGAGCTGGATTGATCTGAGGCTCTATAGTGGTGATCATCCGGTAGGTTACGTCGGAAATGTTCGAAGCCTCGTCTCCAGAACCATCGTCGACAATTTTTTGAACCAGTATGGCATTCTTGTCATATTCGTAAAATTCCCTTTCCACTACCTTGCTGTCAACAATCGTTAATTTCTTAGTTAGCAAGTTCGTATTGGGTTTATATGCATAGATTATCTCTTTTTTGTCCTTGTGGTTTTCTGATAAAAGCAGGTTAAAGCCATTTGTCGAATAGTTATAATCAGTGATACATTCATCAGATGCTCCCAAAGCTGTTATTTGGCCACACAACCTGGTTTCGACAACATTGCCAGATTGATCGTATTTGTACGTTTTTTTTCTAACCTCTTTACCGCTGTTGTCTTTTACCGCGTGTGATATGAGTTGACCCATTTTATCCCATTCAAAATATTGAGTGCGGTGGCTTTCCCATATATTTTTTAGGCGGCCTTTGGAAGAAAAAGTGTACCGCTTAAGCCCACCTAAGGCATTCACAACATCCGTATGATCTGAGTGGTAGGAAAAGGTATAGAGAGGTTTGCAACTGCCTGATAAAAACAGATTCTTGATGCGCTCCTTATGGTCATATTCAACTTCTAAAGATCTTCCGTCCGGTATTAATACTTTTTGAAAGCTAAACATGGATGAAATATATTTTGACCGTAAAATGGATGTATAATGTTTCTCCGGCAGATGGCTACTAGTAACATCCGCCAAAAGAAAATGAGCCATTTTTGTGCCACTCTTCGTTTTCCCATATTGCAGCGTACTGTGATAGCGTACCCACTGGCCATTGCTAGCTTCAATTTTTAAAAACTTATTTGTTGTTTTTTTACCTTTGGAATCTTTAATGTTTTGGTATTCATATTTAAATGAGTTTAGCTCGAGAGTTTCATCGCTGTTTTTGGTATACATCCGAACGGGATCTATCGATAGCTTCTTGTCATACTCAACGTAACGAATATTCCCATTTGCCAGTTTCTCTCGAATTAATCTGTAGTAGTTAATGGGTGTCAACACGGGATTGTCGGCGAAGTGGTCGTCTATAAGGTAATCTTTCGAGAAGCATTCATAATACCTCTCAGCGCCATTACCGGGTTTGACCACAAGCTCGTTTCCATTACTAACGGTTATTTTGAGGGCACAAATTGGCGGCTCGCCACGTAAAAGAGCCTCCGAGCAATTTGTGTAACTGGATTTTAAGTACTCCTTGTCCACTTCACCCTCACACACTTTTGCCCGACAAGGTATGTAGGAGCCCCTCCTTTGTTCAAGCCATAGATTTTGCCCCGGAGAAAATAAACAATAACTGATTAGAATAGGAGTAGACTCCCCAACTCCATAACCATAGGAACTTTGAAAATGGTGACCACCATCATAATATCGGAT
>JAAKFP010000016.1 GCA_011065005.1 Chlamydiota bacterium
TGAGGCTTGGGCAACTGCAACAAACACAAAGCAAAAAGGTGTGGATTGGCAATTCACTATGAATGATGCTCGGAGAAAACTGAAGTCAATCTACCCACGGATTAAAGATTGACAGAGCACTAGCCAATTACGTAGGGGACTTAGAGTTGATGCGCGCCCTAGCCTATCTGGTTGAGAATACACTTTCGATCGGCCAAATACTTAGCCTACTCAAAAATTCTCCATTTAACCGAGGTTCTTGTATGGATGCGGTGTCAGAAAAAGCATTCGAGATAGTCGATCAAAATATCTTGATTGGATCTCTATCGAACGAATCCGATTTTCTTGACCTTAGCCATGACGTGATTGTTGAATTCTTGAGAAGGATAGACGGGATTATCACACCTGGGGCATATGAAGAAAGTCTAAAAAGAATTCTAAACTGGGCCATTGCGCAACGCACAGCAGTTGACACCGTTATGGAGCAAGGCACAACAGATGATGACAACATTATGTATAAAGGAAAACCTGGAGAACGTATTGTTGATCTGATTCGCTTTGGGTGTATTTCACCCGAGGTGTTCCTAGAAATATCTCGTGTAGGATTGCTAAAAGATGAAGATAGAATTAAGTGGTTAGAATTTCATCTCGAAGATTCTTCAAAACAAATCAAAAAGTGGAGAGAAGAAAAAGACAGGAAACTTCGCTCTGGTTTAGGGCGCTTTAGCTCTGCTGGTCAAGCGCTGATGATAGAGGAAGAAGATAGGGAACGGAGTTTAGAAAAATTAAGAAGAGAATTAAGAAAAAGAATATAGTTCCTTTAAGTGGTGACGCTTACACTTAATCTGTGTTTATCTGTGGTAAAAAAAATTAAAGAGGAGATCAGGTGACGGGTTTTTGTTTCATGAGGAACAGATTGCGGAAATAGGGAATCAGCCCGCAGCCATAGGTTAGGATGCTGACGTTGTCGTGGATGCGTACAAAATAAACCAGCGCAATTACGCTGCCAATGATACTGAACCACCAAAAGTTTTTGCTCAACACCGAGCGTTTTGACGTTTCTGCCTGCCACCACTGGATCCAGAACCTGAAAGAGAACAGCGCCACGCCGATGGTGCCCAAGATATGCCAGCCTAGCGAGTGATGCAGAGTGGCAGCATCAAAAACCTTTGTGGGTGTTCGTATCCAGTCGACCTTACCAATGATGTAATGGCTTTGTGCCAGAAATGCTACGGTCATCAGAGCAAAGGACGCAAGAAGCACAGCAACGGTTCTTTTCGTAGAACAGGGGTTTTTCGAATTCATGAGGTTGAGATTGCGCCAGGAGATGACAGCATTTCCCACCTGCAGAAGTGCAAAGGGGAACTGTACTTGAACGAAATAGTGTAGGATGAGAAGAAGATTCCCCGCTAGAGATAGCCTCCAGAAGGTGCGTCCAACATAAGATCGCCTATGCCTTTCACTTTGAATCCATTGAATGAGCACACGAAGAGTAAAGAAGATGGGAGGCAAAAGCCCTAAAGGGTAGTAGAGAAGGGGTCGTAAGTTTTCAATCATACCTAGTCCTTAAAAAGGTTGCCAAAATTATCTTTCGGAGGTTCTTTAGTCTTGGGGTCAGAATCTCCAAAGAGTCTGCGGGACACATCGTTAGCGTCTGCCGTCTTGACAGGTCCACCACCCAAAAGTTCAAATTCCTCACAGAAGTTACAAGCTTCACGATCAGCGATGTGTTCAGTGCCAGGTACCTTACAATCATTAGGGAGGCCGGGATAATAATTCTTGCAGTTTTTGCAGCAGTGTAGCCATGAGGTGCATTTGTCGCATACTGCACGAAAAGCAAGCTTCCCCCCTGGGGGATCTTCAAGAGTTTCTCCACATTTCCAGCATTTCATTGTATAGGCTCTTCTTGAAATTGTTCCGTTCGTTCCTTTTCGACGAGTTCGTCGTTGTTATAGGTTTGTAGAACGCGAGGGGACCCATCATCAGCAAACTTGTTGAACTTGCCATGCCGTTTTCCTTCTCTGAACTCCGCCTCAAAGATGACTACACCTTTTTCGTTCCATTCTCTGCTGGGACCATGAAGTTTATCCTTTAAAAAGATGTATTGCGTTTTGAGTTGTCCATTCTCAAAGAAGGTTTTCTCTTCCCCTTCTCTCTTGTCGTCAATAAAGTTCACCTGTTTTGCAATGCTTCCGTTGGAGAAGTACTCATAAGCGAACCCATTTTGTTTGTCCCCTTTATACTCTGCGGAGATCTGTATTTTTCCATCATGATGATAAAGCGTAGCGATCCCCTCTTTTTTTCCTTTATGGTATTGGGTGCTGGCAATTTTTGTTCCAGCTTCATTAAACTCAGAGTCCTCCCCTTCAAGAAGGCCATTCACATAGTTTGCTTCGCGAGTTTTCATTTTTCCGAAGAGCGTGTGGAGAGGATAATACACTTGATGTAGTCCCTCCAGATGGTTGTTCTTGTAATGATAAATAATTTCAGAACCGTCAGATCTATGCTTAAAGAACCGTCCATCCATACTTCCATTGTTGTAATAGGCTTCTTCAAGAAGATTCCCTTGCTGATGCCAAAGTGCTCGCTTTCCATGGAGAATTCCATGGGTATAGTTCATCACCACTTCTTTTTGTCCATTGGCATGGTAGCTTGTTTGCTCTCCATGGAGTTTATTCCCCTCATAGTGCGTCTCCTTAGCAAGTATGGGTTCCTTCTGTCCTTCTGCTAAAGGATAGTACTCGTGATGTATTCCCACCGGGCATCCATTGTCGAACTGTTTTTCCTCTTGAGGAGATCCATCCTCGTACCAGGAAAAATGGTCGCCATGAAGTTGCCCATTTAAATAGTTCACTACCAACGCAAGTTTTCCGTTGGAATAAAAAACTTCTTCTTCCCCCTCTAGCAGGCCATCCCTGTAATGAGCAACTCTTTTCACTTGGCCGCCCTCGTGCCATTCACGGAAAGTGCCAACAGGGAGGTCATTTTCATAGTTTCCTTCAAAGAACAAGCTGCCTGAAGGGCTCCATTCCCGAAACTTTCCTTTCTTTTTCCCATTGGTGAATTCTGTACTGAAGCTCAACTGTCCATTTTTATGCCACTCTTGAACGGTTCCATTCGTTTGTCCACATTGATAGCTTGCCTTGCTTTTCTTCTGACCATTCGAATGCCACTCTTCGTGCTCACCATCTTTTTTACCATCGCGATAGTAGTTGCGCAGTTGAAGCTGCCCATTTTCGAAAAACTCCTCCTGCTTTTCTTGAAGACGACCATTGTTATATTGGTATTTTGCTTTCAACTGATTGTTCGGATACCATTCCAAGTACTCCCCATGATATTGTCCATTCACTAAGCTGTACTGGAGTTCTTTTTGCCCTTTTTCGTCGCACTCTACGATGGGTTGAAGTAGACGCCCTTTCTGATCATAGTTGGCATCTTTTGCTAATGTCCCATTAGGATGCTTTAAGTGATGTCGCCCTACAGGAGTGCCGTTGCGCCACTCTCCTTCCCCTTTCAGTTCTCCGTTTTCGAAAAAATGCTGCTCTAAGCCATGTTTCTTGCCCAAGAAGTAATCAGCTCGATAACTTTCCTCCCCATTTGGGTGATACTCCATGTGCTCTCCATTCGGCAGACCAAAGTGAAAGCTGCGGATCTTTTTGACCATGCCCCCGGGATAGTAGATGGTGATTGCTGCTTGAGATTTGCTATTGTGTAAAACTCCCCGGAGAAAGTGTTTCTTTACTTTGACCTCTTCATCTTCAGACCATTCCGTAACCTCTCCCTCGGGAACACCGTTTTGATAGGTGCGAGATTCTGCGAGAGACCCATTTTCATGATAGGATTCGTAGGGTCCAATGACTTTTCCATTCTCATAGAAAAACTTTTCTTTCAAACGGCCATTTTGATGGTAGGTTTTTGCAGGTCCGTGCAATACACCCTTAGTATAATATGCAATCTTCTCCGGTGTACCATTCTGATTGTAACTTACCGAAAACCCATGAGGGAGAACCGTTGTATTAAAATGTATAGCGGCAGGATCGTTAGCATCAACAACGGCAACATCGGTTTCTTGTCTTGTAGTGCCATCAGGATAGCAGTAGACCTGCTTGACGGGAATATCGTACTCTTCGCCCTCTTTAGGTTCATAATAGAGCACACTCCTAGGAGTGCCATTCTGATACTCTTTCAAGGCAATGGGAACCCAGTTGGGTTGTCGGATTTTGGAACTGTTGTTTTGTGGTGCTTCAGCAAAAAGGCTTATTGTAAAAATGCAAAGGCCAAAGGCATACAGAATATGTCGAAACATGGCGATTCCTTATATTTGTTCTATTTCAAACTCGGGAGAAACTTCTTTAGGAAGTAAAGCAGTAATAAGCCCCCCAACTAGAAAGAGAAAGCCAAAAAGTAATAGTGCTTTTGTCGGGGCATTTTCTACAAAGCATTTCGTCAAAAGTCCTCCGCCCCCAGGACCAAGACTTTCCGAAATACACCAGACTAGGCCCATCAGAAGTGCGCTCACCAGTCCCGGTCGGCTTGGTAATATTCGATTGCCATAAGCGACGGCAACAGGATTGGCAATCCCTAAACCGGCTCCAAGTGCAAATAATAGAGAAAGGAGAAGACCATTTGGCAAGCTTGGTGCGAGTAAAAAAGTATAGAACAAAGCAAATGCAAACAAATTCGTCACCAGTAGAATAAATCTTGGGGAATATTTGTCGGACAAGTAACCTCCAGGCACCATCATAACTGCACCGCCTAAAATGAAAAATAGATGTCCACCACCGAGGCTTATCCAGCTATTGTATCCTTTTGTCATTAAAACATCGGGCAACAAGAATATAGTACCCCAGAAAATAGCTTGATTGCAAACCTGAGAAGCATAAAGAATGACTAATTCTCTGTTGCTGAAAAGTTTTTTCATAGCTGTAAAACCGAAACGCCTTCCAGGTTGTGCAGGAATTGGTAGTGTTCCTGGGAGTGTCTTGAACAGAAGGAATAAAAGCATCCCTAGTGTTGGGAGAGCAAGAAAAAATGTGTTTCCATTGAAGTAGGTATAGCTCGAAGAAAAAATCAGCTGACTCGTTGCTAATCCCACAGCCCCTCCCGAGGCAAAGATTGTTACAAAAAGGCCCTTTCTTTCTTTTGTTAAACCGCTTGCAATCGCAACCGCTGTAGGGTGAAATGCTCCGGAACCAAGACAGGTCGACAGGTATATTAGGAATAACAAGAAATAGTTATTTGTATAGGATAGAAAGACATTTGCTGATGCGGCACCGATGCCAAAAAGCAACAATATCTTTCGATATCCTTTGTCGCCAATGGAACCAAAAACAACCTGCAGCCCCTCGCCAATGAAAGGACAAGCGGCAGCGATAATCCCTGCCAAAGCAAGGTCGAGGTGTGCCATGGTTTTATAGATAGCCCAAAAGCCGATCATCACGTCGGTCAAGAAGTGGCCAAGCCATATCAGAAGTAACGTGGTATTTGTGTTCGTTAGCTTCTTTTTGTTTAACATGGGCTCCTAATCGCCTAAAATAGAAACACTTCCAGTTTTTTTACTTTCTAAGTCGGCGGTTGTTTAAAGGTTTAAAATATAATATTTCAGTTATTATGCAAGACAATATTACACTAAAACAGCAAAATAGTCAATAAAAAATTACATATACTAATTTTTTGTAACCGCTCAGCCAATGCCGTCAACTTAAGCAGGGAATTTCAACGCCAAGACGCAAAGAATAAGGTGTTCTTAGCGTCTTTGCGCCTTTGCGTTTAATTTTATTTCTTAAGTTGACGGCATTGTCTGAATTCTTACGATTTTTTGCCTTGCATCTTGTTTAGGCAGGTGATAAATAAAAAAAAGGTTGATAGAAAGAGAAAAATCACAAAATAGGAGGGTAATGATGAAAACGTATTCTAAAAAGATGGCATTGGTGGCTTTTAGTGGCTGCTTGATGCTGTCAGCGCAAGGGTTTGCGTATCCGTCGCAGGTCGAAAAAGTCGGAGCATACAATCCTGATGATGCTCTCACTGCTCTATCATGGACCTGCCGCAAAGGAGGGTGTGGATCAAAAAAGAGCAGCAACAACTCGCAATACACTGATAGAGAAAATGCCTACGACAGTACTGTCGAGACAAGTCGTGGTGTTGATTCGAGAGATGTTAGTGGCTCTGTAAATTATGATGTTAAAAATGAAAAAGAATTTGTCACTCAACTTAGTGATGAAGGGAAGCGTCTGTATAAAATCTTGGCTCCAGAGGGAAAGCAGCTGGCGTTGAGACTAGCCAAACAATATGCAGATAAAAATCAGGCCGTTAAGGAAGCTGCCCAACAAACGCAGAATAGGGGTGCCAAAAAAGGATATTAGACGTATACACATTGTGAACGTTTGATTTTATAAGCATAAAGAAATGGAACCAGGTGAACACCAAAAGCCAAAAAGGATCGAGTTAGATACTGAGAACCCTCGGGAAGCTGCATATTTAGCTTTACTTCTCTCACTGCGAGAGGAAACTTATGTAGGTGAAACTCTTGAGCGGTGGCGAAAGAAAGCAAGCCCCTCTTCTGTCGATTATCATTTAGCAAGAGAAATTGCTTATGGGGCTTCGCGTATGGCTTTGGCTCTCGATTATGTTGCAGAGCAGCTTGCGAACAAGCAGAAGTTGAATCTGAAACTCAGAGAGCGTGTTCTGATGCGGACCGCGGTCTATCAACATATGTATATGGACCGCGTTCCTGATTATGCAATTTCAGATGAGACGATTGAAATTGCTAAGAAATATTGTCATGAAACCTTTGTAAGATTTCTTAACGCCGCTTTACGAAGGCTGTCAGAGAATGCCATTGAGCTTCCAAAAGGGGAAACCGTTCCTGAAATTAGCATCCGTTATTCCTATCCCCCCTTTTATGTTCAGGAGTTGATTCAGAACTATGGCTTGGAGAAAGCGGAAACCTACATGGAAGCAGGGAATAAACCTTCCGTAACAATGTTTCGCATAAGACCTCACGCAAAAGAAGAAATTGAGAAAAGAGAAGGAATCGAACTTCTTGCGGGCACTTTATCACCGATTGCCATGGTTCGGGATACGAGATTACTTCCTACAATTGTTGAGTCTCCGGACTATTACATTCAGAATGTAACTCCAGCTGTATCGATTCAGTTGCTTTCAAAAAAAGCACATGTTCCCAATAGGGTTTTGGATATGTGTGCATCTCCGGGAGGCAAGCTGATCGCTGTACACGACAACTTTCCCGACGCTGAGCTTTTTGCCAATGATGTCTCGCCAGAGAAGCTAAAACCTCTCTCGGAAAACTGTGCTAAGTATAATATTTCAGCAACATTAAGCTGTTCGCGGGGGCAAGAGTATTCTAGTGATACACCTTTCGATTTGGTTATTTTGGATGCGCCCTGTAGTAACAGCGGCGTTCTCAACAAACGTCCTGAGGCTAGGTGGAGGATATCTCGGAAGAATCTTGAGCAGCTAGAGGAAATGCAATTGCAGCTTCTAAAAAATGCCGTCAGCCTCATCTCGGAGCATGGAGAAATTTGGTATCTTACATGCAGTATTCTCAAAAGGGAAAACACACGTTTGGTGGATAAAGCGTGCGAGATGTTCAATCTACAAGTTCGCACTAAAGAAACGATATTTCCCAATCTCGATGGCTGGGATGGAGGCTTCGCCTGCGCCCTGCAGAAAGTGTAGAACGGTGGACATTGATAAAATTAACGATATCTTGACACTACCTTAATGTCTTGTTTATAATTATTATTTATAATAGATATAATTAAAACAAGCAATAACTAAGCATAATCTTTAATTATAACTTTTGGTTTATAAAAACATGACTAGTAGTATAACAGGTTCTGGCAGTGTGTTTTGTCACAGGTGCTTGACGATAATAATGAATTCGATCGTTTCACCGGTCAAATAGCTCATCCTAAAGAGGGTTACGATATTCCAGAAATTTTAGCAAAGGAAGTGATACACATTCTTTGCCAACTAAAGGACAAGTCTCCAGAAAAGCGTATTGAATATCTCAATCACACGAATGTCGATACCAGTCTAGTTTTTTACATGCGTCATGTTGCTGCTGAGTATATGCAAAAAGAGTACTCGATTTATAGCTATCAAGATATTTTTGATATCAAAACGAACAAAGGCAGAGGTGGGGCAACTGAAATATCTGCTTTTGCAAGGTATTTCAACCTTGAGCTTCACCTCATCGATTTTAATTCTGAAGGGAAGTTAATTTATCGCAAGATGTCAAGGAGCGATAGAGGATTTAGAGAACCGGTTTCGGTCTAGGATTTAACCCATGTACCGAGGGGTTCTATTTTTGGAACCAATGACTATCATTACGAATTTCTTTCTTTTGAAAATTACGCAAATTCTCTGTCAGAGGACATGAAAGGGAAACTCGGCGACTCGCTTAACGGGCTAGCAGAACAAATCAAAAAAGATCATGAGATTGCAATAGAATTACAAAGGCAGTTCGATGAAGAGAAGACACAAATCAAATCTGACAGTTTATACGCTCAACAGCTTAAGAGGAAGTTGGAAAGTGGTAACTTAGAAGGGGAGGCAACATCTGCGGCTTCAGGAACGCCATCTCCTGGCCCGGTGGCGGCAGAACCCCGAAAGAGTGAGAGTTCTACCCCTCCAAAGGTCTCAAAAGCCCCAAAGAAAAGAAGACCATTATTGGAATTTTTCAGCCGCATTGGGCAATGGTTCTTTCGTTTGTTTAGCGCAATAGCAGGTCTGTTTAAGAGGCATTCCCGATAATTTTATCAATTTTTGTTGTTTGGGGGTAACCGTTCACCTCTATCTGTTAACCGCGAAGAACGCGAAGGACACGCGAAGATTTTTTTATGAAATAGTTAAATTCTTCGCGTTTTCCTGGCAAAACATTTGGACTAAGCAAAATAATTTGGAGTAAGCCGAGCAATCGGCTTTTTGCTGAGAGTCGTGCAAATGGCGTCTTTAAGTTGACACCATTGGCTGAACGCTTACAAAAATCTAGATACCGATAAAGTGTGTTTGTTGTATGATGTTGCCTTTCAATAAGAAGGAGTGAATAGACATGAGAGATGTCCGAATCGACCGTTGGGCAGAGATATTGGTGAATTATTCCCTGCAAGTGCAGAAGGGGGAGCATGTTGTAATCGTTAGTGAGGTGGAAGCTAAGCCTTTGGTCGAAGCGTGTTACGAGAAATTTCTTCAAGCCGGGGCCATTGTTGAGCCCATACTTGTTTTCAGGGAGTGGTCTGAGATCCAATTTAAATATGCCACCGATGAACAGTTGAAAACGACAATGCCCTTGATGCGTTATGCGGCAGAAAATTGTGATGTCTACCTTTATATCGGTGCGGAGACGAATTCGAGGCTTCTTGCGAATGTAGACCCAAAGAAGCAGGCCTTGGTGTCGCAAGGGCGTTCTCCCATTTTGCTTTGGGTAAAGGATACCCTCAGACAGGAAACACAAATACCTCTGCATTGCATTGGGACATGATTTTTGATCTGATGGATGGAGGCTCCATCACTGCTGATGGCAATCTTATTTACAAAGATGGAAAATTTTCAAACACCGACTGGCCTCAGCCATAAAAAAAAAGAGAAAACATGACGCAACCACTAGCAGATCAGTTGAGGCCGGGGTGTCTTGAGGAGGTTTTTGGTCAGGATCACATCCTAGGCACTGGAGGATTTATACCATCAACGATCTCTGCAGGAAAGCCTTCGTCCATTATACTATGGGGGCCGCCCGGTTGTGGAAAAACCTCTATTGCTCGCCTCTATGCCAAAGCTTTTTCGATGGAATTTCGGAGTATGAGTGCGGTCTTTAGTGGAGTTGCCGACCTGAAGAAAATCGTCAAACAGATCAAAGAAACGCCTCTATTTTCGAGAGGATCGGCACTTTTTGTTGATGAGATTCACCGTTTCAATAAGGCGCAGCAAGATGCATTTCTCCCCTTTATAGAGGATGGAACCATCGTTTTGGTGGGAGCGACAGCAGAAAATCCTTCTTTTTATCTTAATGACGCCTTGATCTCTCGAGTGAGTGTGTTACAACTCAAGCAGCTTGATGATGGCGCCCTAGAAAAAATTCTGCACCGCTGTGAAGCATGCAAAGGCTCCCTTCCTCTAACTCCCGAGGCGAAAACCTATCTCTATCAACTGGCGCAAGGAGACGGTCGTTACCTATTGAATCTCATTGAGACGTTGCAAACAAAAAAAACGGATACCCCTTTCGGTCCAGAAGATGTACAACAGTTTTTGCAGAAACGTCCTTCCTTTTATGACCGTGCGGGCGATCAGCACTATAATATCATTTCAGCATTACATAAGTCTGTTCGTGGGTCCGATCCCAATGCAGCGCTGTACTGGTTTGCCAGAATGTTGGAAGGGGGTGAAGACCCCCGTTACATTGCTAGGAGATTGATTCGGATGGCTGCTGAAGATGTTGGCCTCGCCGATCCTCAAGCGCTGCAAGTGACCATTGCAGCTCGGGATGCTTATGAGATGCTAGGCGCCCCAGAAGGGGAACTTGCTCTGGCTGAAGCGGTCATTTATCTAGCTCTTGCTCCCAAAAGCAATGCTGTCTATAGCGCTTACTCACAAGCGAGAGCTTTTGCAGCAAAAACCACTCAATATGATCCACCGAAGCATATTCTGAATGCTCCGACATCCTTGATGAAAAGAATGGATTACGGCAAAGGGTACGTTTACGATCATGAAACCTTAAAAGGTTTCTCCGGGCAAGATTATTCTCCAGAGGGTTTGGAAATTCCTGCGTTTTACGAACCTGTGGAGCGAGGGTTTGAACGGGAAATGAAAAAGCGCCTCGACTATTTTTCTCATTTACGTGAAAAAGGTAGGTAAAAAATAACCGCGAAGATCGCGAAGAGAACGCGAAGAATTAATTATTCTTCGCGTTCTCTTCGCTTCCTTCGCGATCTTCGCGGTTATTTTTATACAGCTCCCTAGAAGCACCCTCCTCCTGGAAATTAATCTTGCTATGGGTTAAACTTGCCCTCTAATTTACCCATATTCTTAGAGTTTAGGTACCTATGCCCCGCAAAAAGACAAAATCAAGATTTCACACCTCTGGAAATAAAATTTCATTTATTAGTTTAGGGTGCCCTAGGAATCTTGTCGACAGCGAAGTGATGCTGGGGATTCTGTTAAAGGCGGGTTATGAACCTTCCGAAATTCCTGAAGAGGCGGATTATCTTATCATCAACACCTGTGGCTTTCTTCAATCTGCTCGCGATGAATCCTTAGCTGCCATTCAGGAAACTATTGAGATAAAGAAAGAAACCACAAAAGTTATTGTTACAGGTTGCATGGTACAACGTCATAGCGATGAGATTACAAAGCAATTTCCAAAAGTGGATTACCTTTTAGGATCTGGAGACGTGAACGGAATCTTGAAAGCGGTGCAGTCTACCGAGAAAGGAGCAGAAATCACTTCGGCTAAGAGCTACCTAGAGGCTGGTGAAGTCCCTCGCCAACTTTCAACGCCGCAACACTATGCCTACCTAAAAATTGCTGAGGGCTGCCGCAAGCGGTGTTCTTACTGCATTATTCCTGAGATTAAGGGGCCTCTAAGAAGTAAAAGTGTCGAGCAAGTTCTCAAAGAGTTTCGCGTTCTTCTGGATCAAGGTGTGAAAGAGGTGATCCTCATTGCTCAAGACCTCGGAGACTGGGGAAAAGACTTGGGCTTCCGACGGTCGGAAGGGCTGGCACATTTACTTCGAGAAATTCTTAATGAGAAGACAGATTTCTGGCTGCGGTTGCTCTACCTTTATCCTGATGAAATGTCTGAAGAGCTCATTCAGATCATAAAGAATGATAAAAGGATTTGTCCCTATGTTGACATGCCCATCCAGCATGTTAATGATGACCTGCTCAGATCTATGTCTCGAACCACTTCTAAGGAAGATATCATCCGCATGATTACGATTATGCGAAAAGAAATCCCCGATATGACGATTCGTACCAGCCTTATCGTCGGCTTTCCTGGAGAGACAGAAGAGCAGTTTGAGGAGTTGGAGCAATTCCTCAAAGAGTTCCAGCTCGATAATGTTGGAATTTTCAAATATTCTCGCGAACCTGGAAGCCGCGCTGCTGAGCTTCCCAATCAAATTTCAGAAGAGAATAAGGAACGCCGCTATCAACAACTGATGAAGGTCCAGCAAGAGATCGTTGAAAAGAACAACCAACGCATGGTCGGAAAAAAGCTTGAGGCTTTCGTCGAAGGTTACCACCCCGAGTCCTCACTCTTGATGAGTGCTCGGCATCGAGGTCAATGCCCTGAGGTTGACGGTCAGATCATCATCAATGACGGTAGGAAAGTTCAAGCCTTTGGGAAAAAGTATCTAGTCGAAATTACCGACGTTGCAGGATACGATCTGATAGGAAGAGTGATTAAGTCTTTAGAAAAATCCTCTCCCCTGGCTCAGGTGCCAAAAGCTTAAACGGAACATCTTTTTGTAGGGCTGTAAACTCTGAAAGTCTGTTGGCCCTCTCATCTCTTTGGATGTGGACAAGTGCCAAAGTTTGAAGGGTCGGAAGGCCTTTGGCAAAGGCAACGATATCCAATGCATAGGTGTGACCTTGGATTGCGCGATCATACGTATAGGCTTCATGGACAAGAACTGTGCAGTCTTGGAAAAGATCTCTAGTTTTCGTAGTAAGACCACCATCACCACTGATTCCTATCGAAGATTTCCCCTTGGTAATTTTTATCGCATAATTCTTCATAGAGTGATCTGTCTGGGCAAAGGAAAGGCTCAATTCATTTAGAGCCACTGGGTCCGTAGTTTCCAAATATTTTAACTCAAAATCCAACTTGGAACGGCAGGAGGGATAACCCAGATCAATCGTTCGGTTGATGAGGGATTTAGTTCCTGGCTGCCCGATGATTGTTAGAGGTTTCTTTCGACCCTCCTCCTGCCAGCGATACACCATGGCAGGAACGCCAAAAAAGTGGTCTGCATGAAAATGGGTGACATACAAAGCATCAATAAGGTCGGGAGGATAGTTTCTGGAGAAAAGATTCCTTGGTACAGCATACCCACAATCGATAAGAAGGTTCGTTTCCGAGTGCAAAAGAAAAGAGGTGTTTCCCAATTGCGGCTCAAAAGCCTCTCCAACACCAATACACTCTAATTCCATATCACCTCCACAGGATACACTATATAGCATAACAGAAAAATATTGGGTAGGCTGCATTCCCGCAGAAAAAAATAAAATCTTCTCTGAGATTTAATTTGCCATTTTGAGGGCTTAGGTCTTAGGTCAAAGGAAGCCAAAGTTGAGATCAAAGGAAGTGGGTCTGTCCTACTGGAAGTCGAAGATAAACTCGATGTTAACATTACAGGTAGCGGCTCCGTGCAATACCAGGGATCACCAAAGGTGACCACGAAAATCAGCGGTGCAGGGCATGTGACTAAGTTGGATTAGGAACTGTGCAAAAATAAGTTATACGTTTCTGATATCACAGCGCTTCAGCTGCAAGGCGCAAATCAGTAGCCAACTTCTTAGTTTTCAAGGATTTGCAACGTAGCAGATGAAGATGCTGTGATATCAGAAATGTGCAAGTTATTTTTGCACGGTTCCTTAGTCTACACTGAGAAAAGTATCTCTATCTCGCAAAAGAAAAAGTGCAAAACATGCTGCCAACATAGGCCAAGCGGCAAAAAAGAGGAGATTGCCTTCTTGAAATGGCGCCAGGTACTGTTTGTAGCTGGAAAGAGTTGAGATCGCATGAAGAAGGAATACCGCACCATAGGTAAAGGTTTTCTTATATCCAAATAGAAACCCGAGGATAACCGACATTTCAATAGCACCTATCAAATAGGATATTCCCGCACCAAAGGATGGTATAGCATAGAATACCTGATAGACAAGGGATGCATGTTCGGGTCTGAAAAATTTGTCCAAAGTCCACATCAGCATCACCACAAAGACACTGACTCTAAGCAAAAATAGGGAAAGGGTGAGTTTTTTTTCGCCTCTCATGATCTTCTCCTTATGGGTTAAGAACATCCTAGCAAATCCCAGATTTATTGCTAGGGATTTTTTCTAATGAGGGTATTTTCTCCAAGGCAATCGCACGAAGAATTTTTTGGTTCATCACAAAAACGCGTACCTTTCCCACTAGAAATCAATTAAGAGGTTGAAAATTTTACGTGAAGATTGCGAAGAGTTTGGGAGTAGGGTGACAAGTCCTTGCAGTTTTACATAAGTTTTTCTCGACAAAAATATCTTCTTCTGCGGTCTTATTTGTACACCTGAAAGAAATGTAAAACTTCAGAGGCGCGGTAGCGCCAAAAGGTGCAAGCCCCCTGTGAAGCGTTAGCGGAACGGGGGGGTAAATGTGAAAGAAGTAAATAGCTGCGGTAGCTGCGCAAGAAATTAGTCGAACACAAATCGTTACAGCCACTCCCATATAGACCTATAAACGTGATTGCGCTTCAGGATTAATCAACGTTTGTCGGCATTTTATCGA
>JAAKFP010000160.1 GCA_011065005.1 Chlamydiota bacterium
TGATTTGAATAAGGATCTTATAAAATAGGCGCGCCTGAGATCTATCCAAACTATGAATCGAGAGATTCACGTACGGATCTGTGGGGGCCTAGAGGTGAAATTCCTCTGGGCTACCCGGCCGATGTGCGATTCTCTGGTCTATTGGGAAAGCAGCGATCTTGCCACCTCAAGCAAGCACGAACGGTCCTCGTCGAGCTTGTAATCGGGGTCAGAGCTCCAATTCCAATTTGAAAAAACATGGATCAAGTTGGAATTGAAGCTCTGACCCTTCGTACTTATGGCTCTTGCCAAGTTATGCACAATGCACCAACGTCCCCTTTCAACGTCCCCTTTCAATGGTAAATGCCTTGTTCCCTGCATAGATTTCTAACTTTCTGCTTTTATCTTTCCTCCTTTTGTCTTATAATTGCTTTAACTTGTGAATACAGTGGATGGTTAAAATGAATATTTTAGTTATTGGAATAGGATATGTGGGCCTTGTTACATCAACTTGTCTTGCCGAAATGGGACATCACATAATCTGCCTTGATATTGACAAGGACAAAATTAATAAATTGAATAAAGGTGCTATTCCTATTTATGAACCTGGCCTTGAGGAAATGGTCAAAAGAAATGTCAAAGCAGGCCGAATCCATTTTACTACAGACTATACCGATTCCGTTCAAAATGCTCTTGTTTGCTTTATCACCGTCGACACACCTATCAATGAAAAAGGTGAAGCAAACCTTTGTGCTGTAGAAAATGTAGTAACATCTATTGCAGAATGCATGCAAGATTACCGAATCATCGTCAACAAGTCTACGGTTCCTGTGGGAACGGCACAACATATCGCGCAGTGGATTCAGAATACTCTCGACAACCGAGGCGTTTCCCTAGATTTTGACATCGTAGCAAATCCCGAGTTCCTTAAAGAGGGAAACGCTATCCTTGACTTCATGAAACCTGATCGCGTAATCATTGGCATAGACAATCCAGACATCATTCATGTCATGAAGGAGATCTATTCTCCATTCATGCTAAGCCATGAACGTTTGATGATTATGGACACTCAATCCGCTGAAATGACGAAATACGCCTCAAACGCCATGCTAGCGACACGTATTTCCTTTATGAATGAACTCGCCGCTCTTTGCGAGTTGACCGGTGCCAACGTTAATGAAGTTCGAAAAGGAATGGGTTCCGATGAACGTATTGGATTCAGTTATCTTTATCCTGGAGTGGGCTACGGTGGCTCTTGCCTCCCAAAGGACGTTATAGCCCTCCGAACTCATGCCAAGTCCCTTGGATACGACACTCGATTGTTAAATGCTGTTGATGAAGTTAACGATGAACAAAAAAATGTTCTTGGCAACAAAATGATCAATTACTTTACAGCACGGGAAGGTATTGAAGGCCGTACAATTGCTGTTCTGGGGCTTTCTTTCAAACCCGACACCGATGATATGCGTAAGTCTCCATCTCTTGTTCTAGTGCAGCATCTCATCAATACAGGCGCAAAACTTCGCCTTTACGACCCTGTAGCAATGGATAATGCACGTAAACTCATCCCCTCACACCCAAATATCGCCTGGTGCAACGACGAATACGATGCCGCAGAAAATTGTGATGCTATCGCTCTAGTTACTGAATGGAAACAATTCCGTTTTCTTGATTTCAAAACTCTTCTATCAAAAATGAATGGAAAAGCATTTTTTGATGGCAGAAACCAATATAACCCATACGAGATGACAAAGTATGGCTTTGACTATTTCAGCATAGGGGTACGTCCTTTCTATGCAGAGAAACGTGAAAAAATGCCCCTAGAAAAAACTCAGGAGCTGTATACATAAGCGCAGAAAACCATCAGATGCAGCTAAAAAACTACCTAAAAATCAAATCTGACCAGATCGAACTTCATCTTGGCAAACTAGTCCCAGAAAGAGAAGTCCCCCAAAATCTCCTCTTCCAAGCCGCGAGGTACTCCCTAACAAGCTCCGGAAAACGCTTACGACCTATTCTCGCTTTAGCAACAACAGAAATGCTTGATGGAGACACAAACATAGCTTTAGCACCAGCCTGTACGCTGGAGATGATACATACCTATTCTATGATCCATGATGACCTCCCCTGTATGGATGATGATGATTTTCGTCGAGGCAAACCAACATTGCATAAAGTGTATCCCGAGGGGCATGCAGTGTTAGCAGGCGATTTCCTACACACCCACGCATTTCAAATCCTTGCGAACGATCCAAATTTATCCTCTGAGCAAAAAGTGGATTTAATCTCCATCTTAGCAAAGAGTTCCGGTGGCGACGGGATGATTGCCGGGCAGGTCATGGACCTCGAGGCAGAGAACAAAGAAATTGATCTCGAAAAATTAAAATGGATTCATCAGCACAAAACAGGTGCATTGATTCAGGCATCTATAGAATTTGGAGCCGTCCTCGCACAAGCATCGCCTGCACACAGTAAAGCCTTGCAACAATTCGGAGAAAACATTGGCCTAGCTTTTCAAATCGTAGACGATATTCTCGATGTAACATCCAGTAAAGAGAAACATGGAAAGGCTTTATCCTCAGATGTATCAAACTCCAAAGCAACCTATGTCTCTTTGCTGGGTCTCGAAAATGCAGAAGCTACTGCCAGTTCCCTTCTTCAAACTTCCCTAGACCACCTTGACTCTCTACCATTCAACACCACAATTCTAAGCAAGATTGCAGAATTTATCGTCCACAGATGCTATTAAGGTCCAGAGCCTTACAGGCAAACTAAATCCCGCCCTTCGGACTCAATATTTAGGAGCATCTACATTCCCAGGGCTTGTCCTTCGGACTTGTCCTGGGGTTGGACATCCCTAAGATTGAGCCCGGAGGGCGGGGTTTAACCATCTTTTTGTTGAAAATATAATAACGGCTTCGCTACAATTGATTTCAATATATGTATCAAGCGATTTCTTTACATTGTAGAAAAGGATAAACTGAAATAAACACATGGAAACTGTAAATCAAGCCGGTGTTGCTGCCCAAACGTTAAGACTACCGAAAGCTACAAGCTTCAAAGTAAGGCACTTCCCTGTCAAGCGCACCTTCGACATCGTTTTTAGCTTCATAACACTGCTCCTTCTTTCTCCAATATATCTGATGATCATGATCGCCATAAAGATCAACTCTCGAGGGAAAGCAATCTACGCTCATCGAAGAGTTGGCCGTGGGGGAAAAGCTTTTAATTGCTATAAGTTCCGCACTATGTACCAGGATGCGGACAAGCGTCTCGAGAAAATACTCGCAAAAGACCCTGCTCTATGCGTTGAATGGGAAACAAAACATAAGCTCACAAAAGATCCAAGAATAACCCCTATTGGAAAGATCCTTCGTAAAACCTCACTCGATGAACTTCCACAATTTTGGAATGTTCTTGTTGGAAGTTTGAGTGTCGTCGGCCCACGTCCTGTTGTGCAAGAGGAAATAAACAAATACTTTGGAGTAAAAGCATATAAAATCTTGTCAATACGCCCAGGCATTACCGGAATTTGGCAAGTATCTGGTCGCAACGATACAAGCTACGAAACGCGGATCAAGTTGGATGAAAAATATGTGGATAAACACTCCTTTGTTTTTGACGTCAAACTTATCTTGAAAACGATTCCAAAAATGATTTCCTCAAAAGGAGCCTACTAAAAACGACGTAATTTGTTGTTTATTGTTGTCTTCGAATGAACTTACACAAGAAAAACTTAATCTTTGCATTTATCTCAACCCTCCTAGCGACACTTTTCAGTCCGATTATTTTCCCTTCCTATAAATTGCTATTCTTCGGTGCTTTTCTCGTTATCCTTTACTACCGGAAACCTTTCGTTACCTGCCTGTGGGGTTCTTTGTTATGTGGTTTACTCTTCGATCTTCTCTCTTCACATCCACGGCTTGGAATATATGCTATTAACTTCACAGCAACAACCTGGGTACTATACCCACAGAGACGCAATTTCTTCGCAGACAGCCTCAGCACACTTCCTGTGATGACTTTTCTCTTTTCCGTAATTTCGACTGTTTTTCAAGGATTTCTTCTCTATGCTTTTGAAGGTCAGATTTGCATCAGCAAAAATTGGTTTCTTAGCGATCTTTTCCTTATGCCGCTATTCGATGCTGTTTTCGCTTTTTGCTATTTTATTCTCCCTTTTGTTTTCTTTGGGAAACCCATCAGAAAAGGAAAAGATTACTTCTTGCAAAAGGAATAGAATTTTAAAACGGTACCGAAGGTCGCGAAGAACTTGGGAGTATGGGGACTTGTCGCCGTACTCCCAAATTTATTGCTAACCATAAATATGACTGAATCTATATGTCCAAACCCCAGGCAGTATCAATAGTTTGCAGGATATTCGTTGTACTCTGTGTTAAGGTCCTCACGCTGCTCTGGCGTGAAGGTAGACTCCTCTGGACCCTCCGATTCAAATCTCTCCATACACTCGGCAAACTGCTTAGCTTTTTGCTGTTGAATATCATCAAGCATAGATTGAATCTGCTCTTGATTGTTGATTCCATTAGCCTGCATGACGCTGGAAAAAAGCTCATACAGAGTCTCTCTAAATATTGTGACTGCTTCTTGGCGGTATTGAGGATCTCGCAATGGATTAGGGGTCTTTTTTGCGGCCTTTTCCTCGACTAAGGGTACGACTTCTTTGTTTTTTTCTGCTAAAGCACTGATAATCTGATCCCTATTTTCCTGTGGAACCTCAAAACGGTCCAGAGTTTCCGCCACAAATCTTTCTGGGTAGTAAGACATCAACACATCTGGAGAACACTGATCATTAATGGTTTGCGCATGAGGAACCATTGGTATTAGCAATGTGCTAACAGTCATACAAATAGTGAAAATGTGTTTTTTCGATAACATTTTGATCGCCTTCCTTCTAAGTTGTTAAGAAAAATATTGGTTAGTACGTAAGTTACACGATATACCCAATTAAATTCAAGGGTATGTATTACTCAATCCCTATGCAGAAATTGATCCGCTCCGACTCGCTTTGATAGATCAAACTAAAGATATCTCTCCAATTTCGTTGATTTGCACCATCATACTTCTTCATCACTTCAACGAATTCTTCCCATAACACCTGCCTAAATAACTCCAAGGCGCCTTCAGGCTGGAATGGGTTCTCCAATGGACTACGTCTCATCCTTTTGGCCTGTTGTTTCATCCGCCTAGGGATATAGCGATTTCTGTTTTCGAGCTCACTACCTATCACAAACCACTGGCTCTGAGGAGCATTATGCAAACTCAACGCTTCAGCAACTGTCGACTGCTGGAAAAAATTTCTCTGAAGATGTTGAAAACATTTGGGCGAATCATCATACGCCGACAATGAGATCGACAAGACACTAAACAAACCGATTAAAATAACTTTTGCTCTACAAAAATCCATATGAAAAACCCATAAATTAATTTCTTAAAGGAACTGCACTCACAAATGACTCCTCTGTGATCTCACTTTCGACTTTCGACTTTCGACATTTGGATTCAGCCTGAAAGGCTGGAATTGCAACAGCCCAGGGCAGCGCCCTGGGAAAAGTCGATAAGAGACATAGCAGCCTGTAGAGGCTGTCAGTAAATAGGGTCGCAGTTGAATTTTTAGCTATTTTTTTGGAGATTGGTTCTGAGCACAAGTTCACATACTCCTAAGAGTAGGGAGCTTGTGTTCAGGGCCAAAATCCGAAAAAAGAGCAGAAATTCAACCCGACAATATTTACTGACAGCCTCGTAGGGCTGCCAGGAGGAAAAAACGTTTTATATATAGCCATAGCCAACAAGAACGCCACAATAAAACTTCCTTCCAAGATGTATATTGCTCTTTTTTTTTGAAAAGATCCCCATCATATTTGATAAAATAATGTTTTGGTTTGAATCTGGCAGCCCTACAGGCTGCTGGATCTCTTTCAAACCTTTCCCAGGACGTTGCCCTGGCAGGAGTTTACAAGATATTTTTTTCGAATCTTTAATTTTACATGCTAAACAACTTACATTCAGGATTATATAAAAAGTTTTCCAGGATTTTTTTGTATTACCCACCTTTTTTCTTATAAAATGATATTTATATA
>JAAKFP010000161.1 GCA_011065005.1 Chlamydiota bacterium
TTGTTTTGCCATCATGCTGCCGATGTCGGTGATTACAAAAGCCCTGACTTCAATTTTGTTGGAGCCTTAGACAATAATACGAAGAATGTAAAAAAAATGTGTTCCCTTCTGAAGGAGCACGGCTGCCGTCGGATTCTTCTGACGGGTAGTGTTTTCGAGCAAAATGAGGGGGAAGGATCCGATAATCTCCGTGCTGTTTCCCTTTATGGACTCTCGAAAGGATTAACATCCGATGTATTCCAATTTTTTACAGCGACATTAGGAATGAAACTCGGAAAATTTGTCATTCCCCATCCTTTTGGCCCTTATGAAAAGCCTGGGTTCACTTCCTATCTTGTTCGATCATGGTTCCAGGGAGAAACACCCATAGTTTCTTTTCCCGATTATGTACGTGATAACATCCATGTTTCTCTTCTTGCTAAGGCTTATGCCTCCTTTGCGAGTCAATTGACTGAATCGCTTGGATTTCAGAAGCTCAATCCTAAGGGGTATCATGAAAGTCAAGGAGAATTTGCCTATAGGTTTGCTCGGGAAATGGAAAAAAGGCTTTCTATCTCTTGTCCCTGGGAGAAGGTGACAAATGCCGAACTTACGGAGCCAAAGGTGAGAGTCAATACAGATACACTAAATTGGCAAGAACTTGGTTGGGATGAAGGGGAAGCATGGAGTGAATTAGCGAAATATTACCGGATGAGATATGGACGGGCCAAGTCAAGCTAACATAAAGCCATCTATTGGTGTTGCGGTGATTACTCACCATGCGAAGCATCATTTGTCAAATTGCTTACCCCCTTTTTTGGAGTCTCCACTTCATCCTCGCGTTCTTGTGGTTAATTCCTCATCAAATGATGGCACGATCGAAACGGCTCAAGAGCTTGGTGCCGACACTCTTGTCATTCCACGGAAAGAATTCAATCACGGGTCAACTCGGGAGAAGGCAAGAAAATATTTGGGCACAGACATTGTCGTCATGCTGACACCTGATGCTTATGCTATAGATAATCAAGTTCTCGAGAAGTTAGTGCAACCGATTGTAACTGCCAAAACAGCTGTTGCCTATGCGCGGCAGATCTCTCACAATGAGACAGATTTTTTTGAAGCTTTCCCTCGTGAGTTTAACTATCCAACGCAAAGTCACATCCGAGGACTCGATGATGCAAAAACATATGGAATCTATACCTTCTTTTGTTCCAATTCCTGTGCGGCATATTCTAACCAAGCTCTGGATGAAATTGGAGGGTTTCAGTCGGTGTTGCTTGGTGAAGATACCGTTGCCGTTGCAAGCCTTCTCAGAAAGGGATATAAGATCGCTTATGTTTCAGAAGCTGTCGTAAAACATTCTCACCGTTACTCCATACTTGAGGAGTTTCAAAGGCATTTTGATACAGGATTGGCACGAAACGAATATCAACACCTCATTTCTGTTGGGGGTTCCGATTCGAATCGAGGGAAAGAGTATGTACGAGAGATGATAAAGCGTCTCGCTAAGGAAAAACCACATCTTCTTCCTTACGCTTTCACGCACATCATAGCAAAATGGTTAGGGTACACAATTGGTAGCTTTAGTGTGAAAGCACCCTCATGGCTAAAAAAGGCCCTAAGCAGTCAGGACTTCTATTGGACTTCTGAGTAAGAGTTCAGACAATGTTAAAATTAAACGCAAAGACGCAAAGGCGCTAAGAAATTCAGGCTGTTCTTCTTAGCGCCTTTGCGTCTTTGCGTTTAATTTTATTTCTTAAGACGGCATTGTCTGAACGCTTACGAAAAAGCTTTAGATTTAAAGCGAAATCGGGTAAATAATTACACTACATAAATGGGGAATTCAATAATGAAAACTATTTCTTTGCTTTCTGTGTCCATAGTTTTTTTATTCTCTTCGTGCACAAGACCCTGTTGTGACTACAATGTTGTAGGCCCAGATGAGTTTGTTACTGATTCCTATTGCATCCGTCAGGGTAAATTAGCGATCTTAGAAATGATGGGTGAGGATGTTGGTGTTTTTCCTCATAATGCCATGGAGGAATATGAAGATACGATTGCCGAAGATGATATTCTAAACATCGCTATGTTCCACCCAACCCGAAAAGAGCTGCGAGAAGCTTACGAATATCTAAATACTACCGTTGGAGGATTTCGTGTCGTCAACGGTCGGGTTGACCTTCCGGACATACCCCCTGTTGAAATTGCTGGCTTGACGCTTAGTGAAGCTCAAGCGGTGTTGCAAGCTGAAATTCAACAACAATATCAAGATGCTGAAATCTTTATCTCCTATAAAGATCGCTTGCAGCGAAAAGTGGAACTTGCAGGAAATGTCGCTGTTCCCGTGATTCCTGTCGACGGAAAGATTCGTCTCTATGAAGTTTTGGCGAAAGCAGGGATCGATAGGAATGCGAACCTATTTATGAGCTATGTGGTGCGAGATGGTCGCCCGTTACCCGTTGATATCTATCGACTGATGAATGAAGGGGACATGAGTCACAATATCGTGATGCGTGGCGGCGACAAGATTTTCATGGCCAATCCTGGCGATGCTGTGGTTCTGGTGATGGGAGAGGTAAATCATCCTACCGCCGTGAATGTTCCTTATGGGTATATTACCTTGCCCGAAGCAATAGTTAGAGCCAGCGGAATCCCATTCACTGGAGATCGAAGATGTATTCAAGTGATTCGTGGTGATTTACAATGCCCAAAAATTTATGTAATTTCCTGGGAGCATATTGTGAACTTGCCAAACCGCAGCATGCTTCTTATTCCGGGAGATACCGTCTTTGTTTCTGAGAAGCCCATAACACAATGGAATCGATTTATTAGCCAATTAACCCCTTCGCTCGTTGGCATCAGAGACATTCATACCACCGGTCAATTGCTTAGAATGGGATTCTAACGAGTAAAACTGAGGAAAATTAAATGAGTAAGCCCAAAAGAGAAGATGATGATTTTCTGATCACTTTCACTGATTGCTTGAACATTCTTAAAAAAGGGAAAAGAAAAATCGTTGCTGGAGCCCTCGCCCTTTCAGTAATTCTGAGCTGTTATACTCTTACCAGGCCGATACAGTATAAGTCAGAAGCGACATTCAAAGAAAAAAGCAACAGCCAAGGGGAGGTCAACACGTCTTCTTTGGCCTCAGTTTTTCTCAGTGGTATTTCAACAGCCAACAAGAGTGAAGCGAAAACGATGATGAAGTCTCGTAAGCTTCAGGAACAAGTGATCAAATCACTATGGTTACAAGCAACATTAACAAATACAAAAACAAAAACTTCCATTTTAAGGAATGTACGAGAAAACGTCGTTACCGAGTATTATTATCTGAGGAAGAAAGCAAGCCACCCTCTTCCGGATCCTCAAACAGTAATTTCCGCTGAGGATATTGATTTTTCTGGAGAGGTTGCCCTTAACTTAAAACTAGTTTTTGATTCGGAAAACACCTATCAAGTTTTTGGACCACAGGGTGAGGAGATCGGTGGCGGCCGGCTTGGAACTCCATTTTCTACCCATGAATATCGTTTTACAATTTTTCGCGTTCAAGACCTCCCTCTCACCTCAGAGACCCATATGCTGACTCTTTCCCCTCTTGCGAATGCCGCAAAAGCGTTGTTAGAGAAAATAGAGATCGAGTTTGATAAAGATGACACCTCTCTCCTCAAGTTAACCTATCGGCATCGAGATCGCCACAAAGCCTACAAGATTCTCAATCAGCTTATGGCTAGCTACCGTGATTATCTTCAGGAAGAACATGAGCGTATCGCTGCAGAGCAGATTGCCTATCTTCACAACAGAGAAAATGAGATGGGACAAAATCTCCGAGAGATGATTGAGGAGTATGCGAATAAACTGTCGTCGGAAGTTACCAATGTTGGATATGCTGATTCTGCCAAGGCTATGGAATTCCTCTCTTCACAGATGCAAGGAAACTCGGGAAAGCTATTTGCGATCGAGTTGGAATTAAAACGGCAAGAAAAGCTAAAAGAGGAAGGCGCTCCTTATGATTCCAGGTATACTTCTAACAGCACCCCAAAGGTCGTTGAGGTGCTTATTTCAGAACTCCGGACTCTAAAGCAGGAATCTGACTCTATTGAATTGGCACTTCGGAATTCCTCATTGAAAAATATCGAAGAGTGGCAAACAACATTTTCACAACAGGTTGTGGAGCTCGAGGAAATTCGACAATGTTCTGGCGATGCGAAAAAACTTCTTGCAAGCCTAGAAAATGATAGATATCCGTTACCAGCTGTACAGATTCTCGATCATCCAAAATATATGGTAAGGGCTTGGTATGATAAGCTGAGCGAATGTGATCGCAACTGGAAGACCGCTTTGAGATCGGAAAAGGAAGACCGAAAGGCGGAGTGGAAAAACTTCAAAACGCAGTTTATCTCTTATGTAACGAATTTGCTTCACCTGCTGGATGTTAGCGAGAAAACGATGCAAGAAAGGCTCGCTCATCAACAAGCACCGCAGTTTGAATTCCAAGGGGTTAACCTGCAAACGGCGAGTGAATTATACCTCAATTATAGTAAACTACTTAGTGAAGTCGAAGCCCAGGTCCTCCAATATCAATTTATCATCGATCAGCTGCAGGACCCAGAATTTGAGATCAGCTCCCTGAGTTCGCTTATTGATGACTCGGTGACACGAGGGATGGTAGACAGAGCCAGTGAATTAACGTTAGCTTTGCAGGATGAGGTAAATCGCAGTTCTAAGGAAAAAGAGCGGATAAAAAGAGAACTTGAAACCGAAAAACGTTTTTTGGGTATACACCTCAATCAAACCGTTCAGCTTATGCATCTTCGTGAAGGACTGTTGAAAGATAAAATTCAGTCTTTGCAGAATGCGACGTTAGAACTTTGTCATCAGCGGATCTCCATTCTTGAAAACCAGTTATCGGAATGCATTGCATCCCATATCAATACGCTGAAACAGGAACGTCAGCTGCTTGAGCAATTTCAATTAGAGCTAAGACATGAAATGGCACAACTTCCCCAAAAATGGGCTTCAGAGAAGCTTATCGAACATCAGGTTCAGATGAACACTATAATGGTTGAAGAGATCACCAAGCTTGTCGAAACAAAAAATATTACAAATAACTTGGAAATAGTACAATCAGCACCCGTTGACCTAGCTATTCCTTCAACCCATCCTGTCCGACCTAAGCTTGTTCTCTTTGCTGTTCTTGGCGGCATCTTGGGCGCGTTTCTCACTCTGGGCGGTCTCCTTTCCCAACTTATACTAAAAGGCGTTCCTGCTTCAGAGGAAAACCTGAAACTTGCAGGGGTTCACGTTTCTGGAGTCGTAAAGCCGGGTGGAAAAGAACAAAACCTAAAGACGCTGCGACGGCTGCTGGCCTATCTATCTTCACATTCCTCTGTTTCTACTCAAGAGGAAAAGGGGCAATCTCTTTCTTTCATCCAAGGGAATGGAATGGATCTGTCTGAGGAGTTCGCGACGCTGATGTCAAAGAGAGGGCACAAAGTGCTTCTCTTGGATATGACCTTTTCTCAGCGATCTCAACCACAACAAGAGGCGGGACTTTTGCAATTCTTGGAAGGGGAAGCCTCTGCTCCAACAATTCTCTCTTCCGATCTCTTCGATCGAATACATTTTGGGGGAACATGCTCCCACTCTAACGAGTTAGTGGGATCTAAGAGGTTTTTGGTTCTTTTGGACCAGCTTAAAACGCAATATGATTGGGTGGTTGGGGTGACAAATGCAAAACCTGCTAGTGCTGAAGCGGAGAATATCCTTCACCTTTTCGACAATGCAGCCATCACTATTTCTTCCGAAACATTGCAAGACCTGAGCCAACTCATTCATTTAATTTCGAATTTCCCTGAAGAACACAAAGTTTCGTTTATGATCACCGATTTTTCGTAAGCGTTCAGGCAATGGTGTCAACTTAAGAAATAAAATTAAACGCAAAGACGCCAAGACGCAAAGAAATTTAGGATCCTTAGCGTCTTTCCACCCGGATCCAATTTCCTTAAAATTGACCTCTCCAAACATAGCCTTGAGAAATTACAATAAAGACTTTATAAAATTCACCCCAACGGACTCGAGGCCTTTTATAG
>JAAKFP010000162.1 GCA_011065005.1 Chlamydiota bacterium
TTGCACTTCAGGGTTGATCAGCGTTTGCTGGCATTTTGTCGATCATATCAAATAAAAAAAAATGAATTTTACACGAATGTGTCATAGAAATGTGTTTCTTGCGCTGCTCCCGCAGCTGTATGTCTTTTTTGACATTTACCCCCCCGTTCCGCTAACGCTTCACAAGGGGCTTGCACCTTTTGGCGCTACCGCGCCTAATAATTCACCCTTCTTTATTCTCAAAGTTTAGAAAAGAAAAAGGATATCAATATTAATTTTTGTAGAGAAAAACTTATGTAGAACTGCAAGGACTTATCACCGTTTTGTTAGTCGCCGACTTGTCCGTGACAAAATCAAGGGTTAACTTCGGCACCTAGAGGGGGCTTTGCGATGCTTTGCAGGAGGCCGATTCCCATGAGGTTAGCGATCAGTGAGGTGCCACCCTGGCTGAAGAGAGGGAGGTTCAGGCCGGTGCTGGGGAGGATACCGGAAACAACGCCCAAATTCATAAAAGCTTGAAAGCTGATGAGAAATGTTACGACTGATGCAAGATAGAATCCTTGGAGATCTGTTGCCTGATTGGCGATATAGAATCCGATGAGTGCCGTCAGCATATACAATAGAATCAATACCAATACTCCCAAAAATCCGAACTCTTCAGCATAAATGGCGGCGATGTAGTCATTTTGTGCCTCTGGGAGGTAGCTTAGCTTCTGCCAGCTGTTGCCGGGACCTTTCCCAACAAGTTTTCCCGAGCCGGCGGCAATTTTGGCTTGATGGGGTTGGTGTCCTTTCCCATGAATATCGAGCTCCGGGTTGATGTAGACTTTAAGGCGTCCGGAAACATAGGGAAGCTGCGAGGCCGAGATTCCTCCCACCAAAGCAGTAACCAATAAAGGAATCGCCCAGTATTTTAAGGGAATGCGTGTCAAAAGGCAAAGCATCACAAGGGTGATCACAATAACCCCAACGGTGCCGTTGTTCGGTTCAATCAAGATCAAAAAAAGCGGAACACCTAAAGGGAGCAGCAGACGAAAAAAGTCGCGAAAAGCGATTTCTGTATCACGAAGGGCAAGGATCCGTTGGATGAAGTATGCTGGCACGATATATTTTACGAACTCGGAGGGTTGGAAGGAAAAGCCTCCGAGATGAAGCCAGCGACGGGAGCCATTCACTTCTCGCCCGATTCCAGGAATTAACGTCAGCAATAGAAGTATAGAAAATAGTACCAAAAGCGCTGGGCTAAACCGCAAAAGGTTGTGGTATCCCATGCGCCAAACACCAATAGCTAAAAGGATGCCAATGAATGCATAGAAAATCTGTTTCAAGAGAGCTTGGTGGGTGCTTTTGTTGAGCTGATGATCGAGAACTTCCGCGGAGGTGGTGCTAAAGATCATGACCAGCCCTATGGCGAAAATCGCTCCGAGGAATATCAGGAGAAGGTATCGCATGTTTTATCCTAGAAAACGCAGTTTTTTAGGTTTATTGCACTCGAAGCACATCCCCGGGTTTAAGACTGCGTGCTTTCGCCTCATCGAGATCGTTCATTTTCAGCAATTCATCGAACCTCACGTGAAACGTCTTAGCGATCTTCCAGGGGTTGTCTCCGCTTTTGATGGTATAATATTGCGGCTCGAGGTTGGCAACTTCATTTCGTGGTTGTGGAGCGGATGCGAGCTTGGATTCGACCTTCTTCTTTGTGTTGACAGGAACACGCAATACTTGCCCCACATCTATGCGTGCAGTGGGAAGGTTGTTGGCGTGCATAATAGCACTGATGGTGGTGCTATTGGCACGGGCAATTTTTTCCAGGTAGTCTCCCCTCTTCACTGTGATATCCACATACTGAGCTTCTGGCTTAGGAGTAGTGGCTTTTGGGCTTTCGGTGACCGCAGCTTTCTTCAGCGCTTCTTTTGGTTCCTCTTTTTTTACAACGGGAGGCGGAGCTGGCTGTTGAGAGTAGTTTTGGATGACCTGGTCAAGCTCATCGCGAGCGGCAACACGAGTAGTTGGTGCTGGAGTAGCAACTTTTGTTTCTTGTGGTGGAGGGGTAGTTTTTACAATCTCGACAGGGGTAGATTCGCTGTAATTGGAGGGTTCTGGGGTGTCTATGTGAATCGCCATCATAAACAGGATGGCTAGCAATCCCGTATTAATGAGTACAGCAACGATGATGGTATCTCTTCTGCTCATGATGTACCAACTCCCTATAATACTTGGACGATTCTCTTAAATTCCTCGCCCCGATGTTCATAATTGTCAAACATATCAAAACTCGCACAGCCTGGGGAGAGTAACACATGTTCCCCCTCTTTAGCAATAGTGGAAGCGTATTTTATCGCACTTTCCAGGCTATTGCACGTTTTAATCCTAAATTCCGGGGATAATTCCTCGTAAATTTTCTCCTTTGCTTGTCCTATGGCACAAATACATTTAACTTTCTCTTTAAAAGCCTCCAGCCAAGACGCATAGCTGGTTCCCTTATCCAATCCTCCAGCAATGAGAACCACTTGTCCATCCATCGATTCCACAGCCCGAATGACGGCATCAATGTTCGTTCCCTTGCTGTCGTTATAAAAATGTACCCCCTTGAATTTTCTTACAAATTCAATTCTGTGCGGCGGCTTTTTAAATGTTGCCAGAACGCGACCAAAATCTTCAGGCTCAACACCCATCTCGCAGCATACTGCAAATGCCGCCATAATGTTTTCTAAATCATGACTCGTTTTATTTCTATAAGGAATCGGTAATAAGAATTCAATGTTTTCTTTATTAAAAACAGTAGTTTTGTCTGTAAAGATGTCGCAATCTTCGGTATATCCAAAGGTTTTGGGCTTGAAGGCACCAAAATGTGTCTGATATCGATCAACAGTTGCCTGTTCAACATAGAGAGGCGCCCCAGGCTTTAAGCAATGCCGCATACGAATCTTTGCTGCAGCATACTCCTCTAAGCTTGGATATCGATCCAGATGATCGGGTGTGACATTTGTGATCACCCCTACATCGATCACTTTGCTTTGCATGGTCTCCAATTGGTAAGAACTTAATTCACAAACGATGATTTCATCCTGAAGACCGGAGATCTCAGAGGTTAGAGGGATTCCCGCATTCCCCAAAACGCGTGCGGGTTTGCCGCTTTGGCCTAACACCTCACCAACCAAAAGGGATACTGTCGTTTTTCCGTTCGTTCCGGTGATCCCAATGAATGGCTGCGTAAGATGCCTGCACGCTAGCTCAATCTCTCCGATCACCTCTTTGCAGGCGTTTCGCGCACTGCTGTACCAGGCATTATCCTGAGGAACTCCCGGTGAAACCACGACAAAATCGCAGTCGTCAATATTCCTCTGCTCCGTTTCGTGAAAGGTATGCAAGCCTTTCTGTCGCAATTCCTGAATCTCTTGATTGCCGTTTAAGAGGTCACGATCTCCATCGACACCGAGTACATGTGCGCCACGATCAACGAGATAGCGCGCTGCCGACCGCCCACTGACACCTAATCCGATCACCAATACTTTTTTTCCCTGATAGGATTTTGTATCCATAGTCCATTCTCGATTACTGAAACTTCAATGATGCCATGCCCACAATTGCCAAGAGGAAGGCAATAATCCAAAATCTGATCACTACTTTCGTTTCGGGCCACCCTTTGTACTCAAAGTGATGATGCAAAGGAGCACACAGGAAAACTCTTTTCTTGTTGCGAAATTTAAAGCTTGCGACCTGCACAATGACGGAAAGGGCTTCGACCACAAAAATCCCTCCAACAATTGCTAGCAGCAACTCCCTTTTGAGGAGAACAGCGGACACGCCAATGACACCTCCTAACGACAGTGAACCGGTATCGCCCATAAATATTTGAGCGGGGTATCCATTGTACCAGAGGAATCCCAGGCACCCCCCAACAAAAGCGGACAGGTAGACAGCAATTTCACCGCTCCCCTCGATGTAGAGAATATTGAGATACCTTGCGATGTCTATGTTGTTAGAAAGAAATCCGAAAATCGCTAGGCAGATTGCCACAATAAGAAGACATCCCACGGCCAAGCCATCTAAACCATCGGTGAGGTTCACCGCATTTGAGGATCCCGTAATGACGAATACGATAAATAGAAAAGCAAAAATCGTAAAAATTCCTGTAAACTGAACGACAGGCTCCTTAACAAAAGGGACATAGATGCGACTAGCGTACTCTTTAAGAGTGATCGGAGCTTGGACCCCAGCCGGTTGTTCTTCGGAATAGATCTCCTCTTTGACTATGGGAGGATGAAACCAATTTCCACGTTGTACATACTCGCTTACCATCGGACTGAGTAGATAAAGGGCGATCAAACTCGAAAGTAATACCTGACACAAGAGCTTTTTCTTTCCGGAAAGACCTTTGGCATTCTTATATTTGAGCTTTAGGTAGTCATCAATGCCCCCGAGAAATCCTAGAAAAGCTGTGGTGGCAAAAAGAATAAGCGTAAAAACATGGGAGAGTTCCATCCATAGGAACATAGAGATAAGTATAGAAAAAACGATCAGCACTCCCCCCATTGTTGGAGTATCTTTTTTCTTTGCGTGCAGCTCTCCCAGAAGTGGGCATTCATCGGTTCGTATGGATTGCCCGATTTTTAGCTCATACAGCTTTTTTATGAACCAAGGACCAAAAAATATGCTAATCACCAGCGCAGTAATTGCAGCAAGCATCATCCGTGTCGAGGTATAGTAAAATACCATCGGCACCTTGATTCCAAAGGTCTGATGTAAGGATTTGAGAATAATTTCAACCATAGCCGTTGAGTTCATAGATTATCCCCCCACCACTTTTAGAACAAGAAAAGAAGTAAAGAAATAGAGGTTGACGCGATTAAGGGGATTACGCTATAAAGTTTCTCTAATACGCATACTTTTTTATGGTGGCATGGCCAAGTGGTAAGGCAGAAGCCTGCAAAGCTTCCATCCCCAGTTCGAATCTGGGTGCCACCTTTATCATTACAGGATGAGCAAGATAGGAAGGATAATAAAATTCATCCTGTTATCCTTCCTATCCTGTTTATCCTGTAAATTCCCTGTGGTCCAACAATGCTCTATCTCGTCGCTACACCCATTGGCAACCTCGATGACATCAGCTATCGAGCTGTTGAAACTCTGAAATCTTGTGACTATATCCTTTGTGAAGATACGCGACACAGTAAGATTCTCCTGAATCACTATGGAATCAGTAAACCCCTAAAAAGCTTTCACCAGTTTAGTGAAGCGTATAAAGAGAAGCAGATCATCCAAGACCTCAATAATGGCAAGAATATCGCCCTCATCTCTGATGCGGGAACGCCGGGAATCTCCGACCCTGGAGAGCGTCTCGTCAAGCGATGCCGAGAGGAGGAGCTCGACGTCACCGCTATTCCTGGTGCCTGCGCAGCGATTGTGGCACTCTCCTCCTCAGGTTTCGACACCCGCCGATTTCAGTTCCTGGGCTTTCTTCCCCGTAAAATGGGCGAATTGAAGCAAACACTTCTTGATGTGCTGAGATATCCGGGTACAAGCATCTGCTACGAATCACCAAAAAGGGTTGAAAAAGTGCTCCAACTTCTGAAAGAACTCGCCCCTGAAAGAGTTCTTACTATCGCCCGAGAGCTCACAAAAAAATTCGAGGAAATGCGGCAAGGAAATGCTGAAGAGCTTCTTACCTACTTTGCATCTCATCCCCTCAAAGGAGAAATTGTCATTCTGTTTTCGGAATCGTTAGATGAAGCACTCATAAAATGGGAAAAGCTAACCCCAGAAGAGCATGTCAAAGAGCTTCAAGACACCTACCATCTCACAAAAAAGGAAGCGATCAAGCTCGCCGCAGAACTTCGAGGCATCCCCAAACGAAATATCTATCAACAAGTCTCAAAATCATAAACCCTCCCCTTTTCAAAAAATTTGGAGTGCACGGAGCAATCCGCGCTTTTCGATCTGGAAGAACATTTTTTTGTAAGCAATGCCACAACAAACCCTTCTACACAAAAAACTCCCTTAGACAACATTCACAGGCTAAAAAATGCGTGGACAAAAGAGATCTTTCCACATCGAAAAGCGCGGATTGCTCCGCGCACTCCAAAG
>JAAKFP010000163.1 GCA_011065005.1 Chlamydiota bacterium
TCCGTTCCTCTGTGGTGTTTTTGAGTTTTGCAATATTGTTGTCAGAAAATCCCATAGCTTTCGCAGTTTTGATGAGGTTATGGGAAAGTCTCTTCGAACGGAGCTGTTCTTCTACCCCGACGATAGCTTGGATGTGGTGCAGATACCATGGGTCGATGTGGGAGAGCTTCTGAACCTGCTCAACGGTTCCTCCTTGTTGGAGGAATTTGGCAATCGCAAAAAGGCGGCGGTCTGTGGGATTTTGAATTTCTTTTTTTATGTGGGGAATGTCTTGTGGGTAGTCTAGAAGGCCGTTTGCGCCAATATTCAACATGCGTATCGCTTTTTGAAGTGCCTCGGGAAAAGACCTCCCAATGGCCATCACTTCACCAACGCTCTTCATTTCCGAACCGATCGTCCTGTCAGCAGCTTTCAACTTCTGAATATCCCATCGTGGCATTTTCACGACGAGATAGTCGAGGGCCGGCTCAAAGAATGCTGTGGTTTTCTTGGTGATGGAGTTCTTGATCTCGTGCAAACGTTTTCCTAAGGATAGCTTTGTCGAGACAAATGCCAATGGATAGCCCGTGGCTTTCGAGGCCAGAGCACTAGAGCGTGAAAGGCGGGCGTTGACTTCAATGACGCGGTAGTCTCCGGTGTGAGGGTTGAGGGCGTATTGGATGTTGCACTCTCCAATGATGCCAAGGTGCCGGGCGGTGCGAATTGCTATTTCTCGGAGCCGATGATATTCTTCATTTGTTAACGTCTGCGAAGGGGCAATGACGATGCTTTCACCAGTATGAATTCCCATGGGATCGAAGTTTTCCATGTTACAGACTGTTATGGTGTTATTGTCACAGTCTCTAACGATTTCGTATTCGATCTCTTTCCATCCCAAAAGATACTCTTCAATTAAGATCTGCGGCGCGGAATGTAACGCTTCGGCGGCACGAAGCCTTAGCTGCTCTTGATTGTGAATGAGCCCAGAGCCTAACCCTCCCAAGGAATACCCCGACCGCATCATGAGGGGGTATCCGATCGTTTCTGAAGCTTCAACAGCCTTCTCAACAGTAGACACTGTCACGCTTGTAGCAGTTTTGATGTTGATCTTCTCTAGGGTTTTTTTAAATAACTCACGGTCTTCCGTGAGTCGAATCGTTTTTGTTGGGGTTCCCAGAACCTTGATCTGGTGCTTTTTGAAGATCCCTGCATCTTCAAGGGCAAGTCCCAGGTTTAATGCCGTCTGTCCTCCAACACTTAGCAGGATACCATCCGGTTTTTCCTTTTCGATGATTCTCGTGACCGTAGAAACATTCAAAGGTTGAAGGTAGACCTCATCGGCCATGCCACTGTCTGTTTGAATGGTGGCAATGTTGGGATTCACCAAAACGGTGCGCAGCTTTTCCTCTTTTAGCGCCTTAATGGCTTGTGAGCCGGAATAGTCAAACTCTCCGGCTTGACCGATGCGTAGCCCACCGGATCCTAATATGAGAACTTTTTTCAGTGAATGATCTTTCATAATGCCTTGTAGAATTTATCGAACAGCCACCTGGTGTCCGTTGGTCCCGGGCTGGCTTCCGGATGGAACTGAACAGCAAAAAACGGTTTTGTTTTGTGAGCAATTCCCTCAACGGATCCGTCGTTTAAATTTTTAAAAGTTACTTCCCACCCCTTTGGGAGGGATTTATCATCTACGGCATACCCATGATTTTGACTGGTGATGTAACACTGTTGTGTCTTTAGATCTATGCAGGGTTGGTTTTGCCCTCGATGACCAAAGGGAAGCTTAAAAGTCTTTGCTCCCGCTGCCAAAGCCAGGAGCTGTGTTCCCAAGCAGATGCCGAATATCGGTTTGTTTCCTTTCATGGCTTTGCGCAAATGGGGAATGGCCTCTGGGCATTGGACCGGATTCCCAGGGCCGTTAGAGATAAAAATCCCATCATAGTGTTCCTTGGTGAAATCGTAATCATAGGGAACCCGACGGATTGTGATCGGATAGGAAGATAACGACCGGAGAATATTTTCCTTCATGCCACAGTCTATAGCAATAACCACTTTTTTTCCTTTTCCATAAGTAGAGACCTCTCGTCTTGCAGCGCAAGAAACGAGATGCTCCTTGTTGGGATCGAAGAAAGTATATTTTTTCTTTATTTCATTTGTGATGGCGCCAAGCATCGTTCCGTGAGACCGAAGCATTTTAGTGATAGCACGCGTGTCAACACCCATAATGACTGGCACTTTTTGTTCTTCCAACCATTCTAAAAGGGACTTCATTCCGTTATGGTGGCTCCACATTTCACAGGCCTCACTGACTACAACACCGCGAGCGTGAACCTTCAAGGACTCCCATAGCTCTTTGGGAGGAACTCCATAGTTTCCAATGAGAGGATAGGTAAAAGTGAGGATCTGCCCTGTATAGGAGGGATCTGTCAGCGACTCTGGATATCCGGTCATTCCTGTAGTGAAGACCACTTCTCCGTAAAATATTCCTTTTTGCCAGGGTGGGGAATACCCTTCAAAAGTTTTGCCATTTTTTAGAACAAGAAAAGATTTCATCCTTCCGCTTTCATAATAAGTGTTTTGATGAGAGATACTGTAATGCTCCAAAGGGATCTTTGGTTCTAACCACGACAACGTCTTTGAGGTCTAGTAGTGTTTTGTTTACAGAACATTCGATTTGAAGGGTGTTTAAGTCGGTGAAGAGTCCATCTTCAGCAGGAAGAATTTCTGGTATTGTTGTTTCGGAAGGGTTTGCATTTTGATACTCAATACGTAGCTTTTTGACCACTTCAAGGCGGACGTCCCCTTCTTGTCCGTTAAATTCGGTACAAAGCATTAAGCGTGGTTTTACTTCTTCTAGCAGGGTATAGGTGCCAAAATATCCCAAAAATGTTTCGTTGTAGGTTAACTTCCCATAGTCGTTGGGGGATGTATTTCCAAAGCCCGTGATCAGTATGTCGCAGCTGCCAAGGTGCTGGGAGAGGAGGGGAGACCATGCTGTTCCGGAGATATAACCTATTCGCAAAGTTTCGTCGGATTGTTTGTTGTTGAAGTCAAATCGGACACCTAGACAATGGGCTTGTCCTGAGCTTTGTCTTTCGGAAAAATTTCCTTTCGAAGTTGTGGAGAAGTAGTTGAGAGTAATTCCTTCAGCGATTTCCTCTTTTTCAACATCAGGAGAATCGAGGAAAAGTTCTAAACAGTGAACAGTGTTGCGCTCTTGCTTAAAGTTTGCTGTCAAACTGTGCGATAGGTCTTTATATGCCTTATGGTTGAGGTAGTAGTGGATCACCTGCAGTTCCGGATTGATTTTGTTTAGCTGATAATTGAGGTCGTAGATTTTCTTGATGTCGGCATACGCTTCAGGAGAATCTCTCGTTACGATGATATAGTTGATATCTTGAATGCGAAGTCCTTGCTTGTGAAAATTCTCGAGAAAGTTTGAGCCGGGGTTGACAACGATCCCTTGATCGTTCCATCGAAGGAAGAAGCCACTGGCGCTGAAACGGGAGTTCTCTCCAGGTAATATTTGAGGAAGGGTAGGGGAATGCTTCTCGTTCCAGCTGTTTAAGATGTAAAGTCCATGGTTTTTGACTTTTCGAGGATTCTTTGATTCTTCCAAATAGTTTTGAACGATATCAGTTTGCAGTTTTTGGAACATGAGAATGCGCTCTTCAAGAGCTTTTTCCGCTTTAAGATCTACACCCAATTTCGATGCAATGAAATGGTTGGTTGCTTCCGTTTTGATCTGTTGGCCTTCGTAGGCTTCCTCTTTTGGTTCAATTGTTGAGATAGGGGTATTAGCATCCATAACAATTCTCCTTTCCTCGAATTGGTTTGACTCTTCTGCTTCTTTAGCTTTTGACCTTTTTTCCTTTCTCTTGAGAATCTCTTGGCGTAAGGTTAAGGATGGATGATCTTGAGGTCTGATGTTGAGAGCTTTATCAACAAACTTTGTGGCTTTTTCATAGTTTTCCTGGGTAAAGGATATGTGTGCTGAGACGCGGTAGCAGAAAAATTCAAAATGGGGTATCTCTCGAGCTTTAATATAGTGAACCAGTGCTTGTTCGAAATTCTCTTGGTAGAAGGCATATTCTCCCTTAAAGAAAGATTCATGGCCTGGTGAAGATTCGTGGGTACTTTGTTGTTCAACAATATAATTCAACAGATTCTGCATCTCTTGGGGTTCTTCATCCACAACAATGTTAAGTCTATGAACCTCATCGAGATACTTCTGTATTGGATCTACTTCTACTACAGTTGTCATCACTACCCTATAAAGCGAACTTGCGAGAGTATAGATTAAGTTATTTCCGGATTACTTCTCAAACAAAAAAAACAGCTCGGAGCGAGCGAGAAGGATAAAACACAGAGAAACAGAGACGCAGAGAAAAAAGAGAATTTAAAAAAAATAAATATTCTCTTTTTTCTCTGCGTCTCTGTTTCTCTGTGTTTCATCTTTCTGGCGTTTCATTTTTTTTCTTTGACATTCAGTAAAAAACGAGTCATTCTGCGCTTAAGTGTAAAAAAAAGAGGTTGAACTAATGAAAGTAGAGCAATTTTTTCCTTACGCAAAACCAACGATCCTCCAGGAGGATATCCAAGGCGTTGTCGATGTGTTGAACTCAGGCTGGATCACCCGAGGTCCTAAGGTGGCAGAATTCGAACAGGCGGTAGCTGACTATTGCGGAGCGAAATATGCTGTAGCTTTTTCTAGTGGTACCGCAGCACTGACGGCAGCTTGCTTTGCGGCGGAGGTGGGACCTCACGATCGTATGATTACAACGCCAAACACCTTTGTGGCAACAGTAGCAGCAGGGTTGCTCTATAAAGCCACTCCCGTTTTTGTCGATATAGATCGTGATACGGGCAATCTTAACGTAGATCAGATAGCTCAAAGCCTAACTTATCACCCAACTCGTGGGAAAAACGTGATTCTACCCGTGCATTTTTCAGGAATCCCTGTTGATATTCCTCGATTGGAGCAGACGATTTCGGATCGTGATACCATTATCATTGAAGATGCCGCACACGCGCTAGGTTCTTTTTACTCCAGCGGATTCAAAGTGGGCAGCTGTGCCCATAGTGATATGACGATGTTTAGTTTTGATCCCATAAAACATATTACCACTGGGGAAGGTGGTATGGTCACCACGAATAAAGAGGAACTCTGCCACAGATTAAAACTCTTCCGAAACAATGGCCTCGAGCGCGATCCCCAATACCTCGAAAGGGAGGCCACACCGTGGTACTATGAGATCAGAGAAACTTCCGGCAACTACCATTTTACCGACTTTCAAGCTGCTTTGGGTTTGGGGCAGCTGCAACGCCTTGATCTGATGATCGAAAAAAAACGGGAACTCGTTCTGGCATATCGGGAACGGTTAAAAGAACTGCCAAATATTCGACTTTTCACTTCGAAAGAGGATGATCGAACTGCTTACCATCTTTTCGTCGTTCAAATCGACTTTGAAGCTTATAACAAGACCCGAGCCGAGGTAATGACCCAGCTTAAAGAGAAGGGGATTGGCACACAAGTGCATTACATCCCTGTCTATCGACATCATTTCTTCACAGAAAATAGGGGCGATATCAGCGAGTACTTCCCGAATATGGAAGGTTACTATTCACAGGCACTTTCCTTGCCGCTCTATTATGATTTAACAATCGATGACGTAGACCATATCGTAAAAACCCTTAACTCAGTCCTCGTAGGCGAGTAAAAGGGCACTGGCCATATTAGAGATGAAGGGGTCCGACTCTTTGGATAGGATTTCCGCAAGTTTTTTTGCTTCTTCAATTCTGTTGAGCATGAAAAGTGCTTTGGTGAGGTTGAGAAGGGCAGGGGCGTGGTCAGTTTCCAGCTTCAATGCCTGGTCGAGGCTTTTTAACGCCTTTTCAGCTTCTCCCAATTGAAGGTGCAAAGCTCCTAAGGTTTGCGCGTCATAAGCATTTTCGGGATCAAACACCGTCAGAGCTTCAAAGAAGGGAAGGGCGATGTCGTATTTGCCTTGACGGATATAGGAATATCCTGCAAGCCGCAAATCTTCCATTTGTTCTT